>JBDTAA010000030.1:0-3784 GCA_039924805.1 Cryobacterium sp. | reverse complement strand
GTCGGCGAGGACGTGCTGATCACCGGGGCAGGGCCGATCGGACTCATGGCGGCCGCCGTGGCCAGGCACATCGGCGCGCGGTTCGTCGTGGTGACGGATGTCTCCGAGCCTCGCCTGGACCTGGCGCGCAGAATGGGCGCCGACCTCACCGTGAACGTCACCACCTCCAGTGTCGCCGACGCGCAGGGCATCCTCGGGATGCGCGAAGGCTTCGACGTCGGCTTCGAGATGTCGGGGCATCCCACCGCCCTGCCCGAGATGATCACGAACCTCAATCACGGCGGCCGCGTCGCGATGCTCGGGCTGGCGAGTGCCCCGATCGACGTGGACTGGTCCAAGGTCGTCACCCACATGCTGACGATCAAGGGCATCTACGGCCGCGAAATGTACGAGACCTGGGTGGCGATGAGCTGCATGCTCCAATCCAGTCAGTGGCTGCGCGACGCGGTCTCCTCCGTGATCACCGACCGCTTCCCCGCCACGTCGTGGCAGGAAGGGTTCGACGCCGCCCGGGCGGGCAGCGGCGGCAAGGTCGTGCTCGACTGGAGCATGCTCTAGGCCCCGGCCCCGCTGATCCCCGCCCTCTGTTTTTCACCCATCACCGCAAGGAGATCCATGTACGGCACCATGAAGGCCCAATTGCAGGGCTCGCTCGACGAGATCCGCGCCGCCGGCCTGTTCAAGAACGAGCGCAAGCTCGCCTCCGCGCAGTCCTCACACATCCGCACCGGAGGCGCCGAGGTGCTCAACTTCTGCGCCAACAACTACCTGGGCCTGGCCAACCACCCGGACATCGTGGCCGCCGCGCAGGGCGCCATGGACGACTGGGGCTTCGGCCTGGCCAGCGTGCGCTTCATCTGCGGCACCCAGGAGCTGCACATCGCCCTCGAGGCCCGGGTCTCCGAATTCCTCGGCACCGAAGACACGATCCTGTTCTCGTCCTGCTTCGACGCCAACGGCGGAGTCTTCGAGACGCTGTTCACCGCCGAGGACGCGATCATCTCCGACGAGCTCAACCACGCGTCGATCATCGACGGGATCCGGCTCTGCAAGGCGGCCCGCTACCGGTACAAGAACCGCGACATGGCCGACCTCGAGGCTCAGCTGATCGCCGCGAAGGATGCCAGGCAGCGCATCATCGTGACCGACGGCGTCTTCTCCATGGACGGCTACCTCGCGCCGCTGAAGGACATCTGCGACCTCGCCGACCGTTACGGCGCACTGGTCATGGTCGACGACTCCCACGCCGTTGGCTTCATCGGCGAGCACGGCCGCGGCACGCCGGAACTGGCCGGGGTCGAACGCCGCGTGGACTTCACCACCGGCACGTTCGGCAAGGCGCTCGGCGGGGCATCCGGCGGGTACGTCAGCGGGCACGCCGAGATCATCGCGTTGCTCCGCCAGCGCGCCCGCCCGTACCTGTTCTCGAACACGGTGGCCCCGGCCGTCGTGGCCGGAACGCTCGCGGCCCTGGATCTCATCGACGCCGGCGGAGACCTGCGCGCGCGGCTGGGCGAGAACGCGGCACTGTTCCGCCGCCGGATGGGCGAAGAGGGCTTCGACCTGCTCGAGGGCGAACATCCGATCATCCCGGTGATGTTCGGAGACGCCGCCCTCGCGGCCAGGGTCGCCGACCGGATGCTGGCCGAGGGCGTGTACGTGACGGCGTTCAGCTACCCCGTCGTGCCGCACGGCAAGGCGCGCATCCGCGTGCAGCTCTCGGCCGCCCACACCGCCGACGACGTCGAGGCGTGCGTGCGGGCGTTCGTCGCCTCCCGCGAGACCGCGTAGGGCGACCCGAGCGCGACGCGCGGGTAGTACGGCACCCGCGCACCCGGCGGGCGGGCCTCTGGCGGCATGCAAGAAGCCCTCCCGCACGTGGCGGAAGGGCTTCTTCGTGTTGTGACCCCAGCGGGATTCGAACCCGCGTTACCGCCGTGAGAGGGCGATGTCCTAGGCCGCTAAACGATGGGGCCGTTTTTGCAACTTACCGAGTATGCCACACGAAATGGGGCACAACCAAACCGAGCAGCCCGGGGTAACTCAAACGCACAGCAGTAAGGCTCCAGGCTTCACTTCGATCTGCACGGGAAGCGGACCGATCCTCTCGCCGTCGGCGTAGGCGATGACATTCGGACCCTCGATCCGCACGCTCCGGCAACGCGTCAGCTCTACCTGCGGCAGGTGTGTATGCGTTCCGGAGAATACTTTCGGGAACACCCGCAGCAGCCCAATCCTGGACAGCGGCTTCACGATGAACAGGTCGAGGAGCCCGTCGTCGATGACCGCGTCCGGGGCGATCAGCATGCCGCCGCCGATGCTCGTGTTGTTGGCGACGGAGATGAGCATCGCCCGGAGGTCGCGTCGCTCGCCGTCGACCGTGACCCGGTACGGGATGGGCCGGAACGTGGCGAGCTCCCTGAGCATGGCGAGGGTGTACCGGCTCGTGCCGCGTGGGCGGCGCATCCGGTTGGCGCGTTCGTTCACATTGGCGTCGAATCCGGCGGAGAGCACCCCGACGTACCAGGTCGTGGTCTCGCCGTGGCGCACGAGGGCGGCGTCGATGGCGCGTGGCGGCCGAGCGATCGCGGCCAGGAGGTGACGGATGGCCGCGTCGGTGTCTTCGAGGGGAATGCCCAGCCCCCTGGCGAAGTCGTTCCCTGTCCCGCACGGCACGATCGCCAATGGCAGGTCGGTTCCGCAGACCTCGTTCGCCCCGACGCTCACCATTCCGTCGCCGCCGACGACCACGAGAAGGTCGACTCCGCCGGCAATGGTCGCCTGCACCTCCCGTTGCAATAAGTCGATGTTGACCTCGGTCAGTTCGGTCACCTCGTGCCCCAGCTGCCGCAGGGCCGCGACCACCTTGGGGCCGACATCCCGTCGGCGACCGAAGGACGCGTACGCGTTGATGGCGACGGCAATGCGCAGCGCGGGGTGGGGCATGGTTCGAGTGTGACGGGTCAAACGCCCGCTGCCGCCGCACCGCCGGAGCGTGTTGCGTCGGCATGCGATTGGGTATTAGCTCAGGGGATGAAGCTGACCAAGCTCGAACACTCCGCGATCATCCTGGAACTCTCGGGTAAGAGGCTTTTCATCGACCCAGGCTCCTTCACGACGGCCCTGACCGACACCGGCGACGCCGCCGGTATCGTCATCACGCACGAGCACGCCGACCATTGGACCCCTGAGCAGTTGGACCGCATCCTCGCGATGAGCCCCGGCGTGCCGATCTTCGGCCCCCCAGGGGTGGCCGCCGCCGCGTCCCGGTACAACGTCACGGTGGTCGCGGCCGGAGACACGGCGGAGGTCGGCCCGTTCGTGCTGCGCTTCTTCGGTTCGAAGCACGCGGTCATCCACGGCTCGATTCCCGTGGTCGACAATGTCGGTGTGCTGGTCAACGGCGAGTTCTACTACGCCGGCGACGCGTTCACGATCCCAGAGGGGGTTGAGGTCGGCACCCTGGCCGTGCCGGCAGCCGCGCCGTGGATGAAGATCTCCGAGGCGATGGACTACGTGCATGCGATCAAACCCCGGCGGAGCTTCCCCACACACGAGATGCACCTCTCCCGCGTTGGGAAGGACCTCTCCAACGCCCGGATCCAGTCCTCCACCGAGGCGGGCGGCGGCGAATTCTTCCCGCTCGAGCCCGACCAATCGCTGGAACTGTAAGGGGCGCCGGGGGCGCTACTCGCGCAGCCCGAATCTGGCGTGGATGGGACGCATCCACCTGGGCGCCCACCACAGGCTCCGTTCCAGGGAGGTCATCACCGCCGGCACCACG
>JBDTAA010000029.1:0-4813 GCA_039924805.1 Cryobacterium sp. | reverse complement strand
GGGGGCGTGCTTGAGCAGGCCACCGATGTACCAGCGGGCGAGGTCGGAGAGTCCGCCATAGCCGGCCTCATCGTAGAAGAGGGGCTTGCCGTCTGCCCAGAGCGACTGGTGGGTGTGCATCCCGGAGCCGTTGTCGCCGAAGAGGGGCTTGGGCATGAAGGTCGCCGTCTTGCCCCACTCGTGGGCGGTGTTCTTGACGATGTACTTGAACTTCAGGAGGTCGTCGGCCGCGTGGACCATCGTGTCGAAGCGGTAGTTGATTTCGCCCTGGCCGCCCGTACCAACCTCGTGGTGGCTACGCTCGAGAATGAGGCCGGCGTCGATCAACTTGAGGCAGATGTCGTCGCGCAGGTCGGCGTGCTGGTCGACCGGGCTAACCGGGAAGTAGCCGCCCTTGAACGGCGTCTTGTTGGCGAGGTTCCCGCCCTCTTCCTTCTTGCCGGAGTTCCAGGCGCCTTCACTGGAGTCGACGGCGTAGAAGCTGGAGTGCTGGTTGACCTCGTAGCGCACGTCGTCGAAGATGTAGAACTCGGCCTCCGGCGCGACGAACGCGGTGTCGGCGATGCCGGTGGAGGCGAGGTACTTCTCGGCCTTCTTGGCGACCTTGCGCGGGTCCTTGGAGTAGATCTCTCCGTTGCGCGGGTTGTAGATGTCAAACAGCATGATCAGCGTGCGCTCTGCGCGGAAGTCATCGATGTATGCGGTGGTGACGTCGGGGATGAGCTGCATATCGGACTCGTGGATCGACGCGAAGCCGCGGATCGACGAACCGTCGAACATTTGGCCCACGGTGAAGAAGTCTTCATCCACGGTCGAGGCCGGGATGTTGAAGTGCTGCTGCACACCCGGCAGGTCGGTGAAGCGGATGTCAAGGAACTTTACGTCCGTGTCCTTGATGAACTTGAGCACTTCTGACGAATCGCGGAACATGCGGTATTACTCCAAACGGCGTGGGTGACTGTCGGGCACTGCGTCCTGACTGAGATTAGTCTGGCGGCGTTACCCGAGGGTGACGCTTATGTTTCACACATGTTACGCCGGGGCCCGTTCGGTAGACTCATCGGGTGCCTGAAGCGACGTCGAAATCCATCCCCTTTGGCCAGCTCGCCCCGAGCAAGTGGCCGGGGGAGCGGCTCGGGCTGCCGGACTCCGGACGGGGCTCGGTGGGGCGGCCCGGACGGCGCATCGGGGCCCTCGCGATCGACTGGGCGCTCGCCTACGCGGCATCCTTCATGTTCTTCGAGAACGCCGGATTCGCGACAACAGGGATCTTTGTGCTTCTGCAGATCGTCTTCATTCCGACCATTGGCGGCAGCATCGGGCACCGTGTGGTCGGGCTGCGAGTCGTTCCGCTCGCCGCCGGCTGGGTGGGCATCTGGCGGCCGGTCGTTCGCTCGGTCCTGCTTGGCCTTCTCATCCCGGCGCTGGTCTGGGACTCAGACCAGCGCGGCTTCCACGACAAGGTCGCCGGAACCGTGCTCATCCGCGCCTGACGCCATTACTTTCGCTGCGGCCGCGCCTTGGCCGGGTCGACGCCCTTGGGGATCGGCGCCTTCTTGGCCATCGAGTCGAGGCGCCTGCTAACGGCGAGAACCTCCGCCTTGGTCAGCGTGGGCTTGATCTTGCCCAACCGCCTGGCGAGCTTGTGCAGGGGGACGGCGTCCTCGTCGGAGCCGACGGTCACAACGGTGACGGCAATGTTGTTGCCGAGCCGGGACACCATGCGGCGCTCCTCGTCCAGCATGCGCGCGGTGCGGCTGCGGGGGCCTTCGCTGATCAGTACGACGCCGGGGCGTCCCACGGCGCGGTAGATCGCATCCTGGGTCTTGCCATTCACGGCCACGGGCATCTCGCTGGCGATCCAGCCGCGCCGCAGCGAACTGCGCAGCACCGCCCCGACGGCCCCCGGCTGGCCCTCGATCTGGGAGTAAGCGGCCTTTTCGGCGCGTCGACCCAGGATGATCAGCATCGCGAGTACGCCCGCGAGCACACCCGAGATGACCCACAGGACAAGGGTCCAAACGTTGCCGGGGGTGAGCAGCAAAGCCAGCAGAAGGCTGATCGCGACCGGGACCAGGAACGCCAGGATCATGAACAAGACGATGTTCGAGTCGTAGCGCCTCGTCATCTGGAACACCTGCCACATTTGCTTTATGCGACCGGGCTTCTTCGGGGGACGGGGAGTCTTTTCCTTGCTGCGTGCCATGGGTCTAAGACTACCCAGTCAGCCGATTACCGCGTGACCGAAATGGTCCATTAGACGGCCTGCGCGAAGCCGAGCGTCGCATCCGCGAGGTGCTGCAGATGTTCCGGAACCTCTCGCCCGCTCTTTGACATGGACTGCGCCCACAGTCGGCCGGCCCGGTAGGAAGAGCGCACGAGCGGTCCGGAGAGGACCCCGAGAAAGCCGATCGCCTCGGCCTCCTCCTTCAACTCGACGAACTCCTGTGGCTTCACCCAACGGGCCACCGGGAGGTGGCGGGCGCTGGGACGGAGGTACTGGGTGATCGTGATGATGTCGGTTCCCGCGTCGTGCAGGTCCTGCAGGGCCTGGCTGACTTCGGCGCGCTCCTCGCCCATCCCGAGGATGAGGTTCGATTTCGTGATGAGTCCGGCCGCCCTCGCCCGGGTCAGGACTCCGAGCGAGCGGTCGTAACGGAACGCGGGACGGATGCGCTTGAAGATCCGCGGGACGGTCTCGACGTTGTGCGCGAACACCTCGGGCCTGGCCGAAAAGACCTCGCCCAGGTGGTCGGGGTTGCCGGAGAAATCGGGCACGAGGATCTCGACACCGGTGCCGGGGCTCTGGCGGTGGATCTCCCGGATCGTCTCGGCGTAGATCCACGACCCCTCGTCGGGTTGGTCGTCGCGGGCCACACCGGTGACGGTGGCGTAGCGCAGTTGCATCTTGACCACGGATTCGGCGACCCGTCGGGGCTCGTCGCGGTCGTAGTCGGCCGGCTTGCCGGTGTCGATCATGCAGAAGTCGCACCGTCTGGTGCACTGCGAGCCGCCGATGAGGAAGGTCGCCTCGCGGTCTTCCCAGCACTCGTAAATGTTCGGGCAGCCGGCCTCCTGGCACACCGTGTTCAAGTTCTCGCTCTTGACCAGCTTCTGCATCTGCTGGTATTCGGGGCCCATTTTGGCCTTGATCTTGATCCACTCGGGCTTGCGTTCGATGGGTGTCTCGGCGTTGCGGATCTCGAGCCGGAGCATCTTGCGGCCCTCGGGCGCGGCGTTCATGCCGCTACCGCCACGTCGCTGAGGAACCGTGCCCGGATGGGCTCGATGAGTTCGGCCGTGTCCACCTCTCGGCCAAGGACGAGCGACATGGTCGTCACCCCGGCATCCTTGATTCCACACGCGATGATGCGGCCGTAGGGTTCCAGCGAGTTGCTGCAATTGAGGGCGAACCCGTGCATGGTGACTCCTTCGGCGACGCGGATGCCGATGGCCGCGATCTTGTTTTCGGCTCCTGCAGGGCCAACCCATACGCCTGAGCGTCCGCGAACGCGGACGCCGTCGATTCCGAATCCGGCGAGCACGTCGATCAGGATCCCCTCAAGGCGTCGGACATAGCCGACGACATCGACGGGTTCTTCGAGGTGCAGGATCGGATACCCGACCAGCTGCCCCGGCCCGTGCCAGGTGATCTTCCCGCCCCGGTCCGCATCGATGACGGGGGTGCCGTCCGTGGGACGTTCCTCCGGCTCCGTGCGTTTCCCCGCGGTATATACGGCGGGGTGTTCCAGGAGGATGACGGTGTCGGGTCTCTCTCCGGAGACGACCGAACGGTGGACTGCGCGTTGGAGCTCAAGGCCCTCAACATACGGCACGGAGTTGGCGCTTAGCCCCGCGACGACAAAGTCGAGCATGCCCATAAGTCTAGGGGGACGTCCGGCCCCGCACAGCCGACTCTGGGTGGGCGTTCTCCCCGAGGTCCCCCGTGGCGCTGCGTCGAGGGGCAGCCGGCGAGACACTGCTCGGGTGAGAAAACGAGCGCGCCGGGCCGACCTGCCATCCTCGCCGGGCACGGAGTCTCGCCCCACAGCGGGTCCCACACCGGGTTCCACGGGGCCCGCCGCCGCCGCACCGCAGCTGCTCGCCGGCTACCGCGTCGTACGGAGGCTCGGGTCCAGCGGGCGTGCCGACGTCTACCTCGGCCACGCCGGTCACGGGGATACTCCCGAGGGAGCGGGCCGGGCGGCCGGCGTGGCGTTGAAGGTTTTCGGGGCGGAGACCGATCCCGCCTCGATCGAGCGGGAGATCCGCGCGCTGTCCGAGACGCAGGCCGGGCGGTTGCCCGAACTGCTCGACGTGGCGACGCTCCCGGACGCACGCGTCTGCCTCGTTCTGGAACGCCTGGCCGGGCCGCCCCTCTCCCGGTACCTGGGCTCCATCGACCGGATCGAACCGGGGGAGGCGGTGACTATCCTCGCCCCGATCGTGACGGCGCTCTCTGCCCTGCACGAGGCGGGATTCGCGCATGAGGGCTTGAGCCAGTCCACCGTGCTATTTGACGGGCGGGGCAGACCGGTTGTTACCGGGTTGGGCGCGTTGGGCGACCTGCCGCCGACCGGCATGGCCCGAACGCCGGCGCTTCGGGCCGACTACGTGCGGATCGGACTGCTGGTGCGGGGCGTGTTCGACTGTCTCGACCCCCTGGGGTCGGCCGCGCCGACGGCCGATCACCTGGCCACAGGGTTCGAACAGGCGAGTACCGTGGTGCCGTTTCGGCCGTGTCTGCACGAGCTGGAGCAGCGCCTCTTCGACTGGTCTCCCGCGACGGCGGTGCGCCTGCGCGTCGCGGGTC
>JBDTAA010000028.1:0-5928 GCA_039924805.1 Cryobacterium sp. | reverse complement strand
CGTGGTCACCGACCGGAGAAAGGTGGAAATGACGGTGTGGGCGCGCGCCGACTCCTCATCGGAGAGCTCCGCGAAGACACCCGCAGACAACGCAGACCGGGCCAAACACCCGGTCACTTCCTGTATTACAGCCTCAATGCTGGTCATGACACAAGTGTCGCAGCAACCACCGACATTCGAACGCACGTTCGAGCATCTGTGGATAAGGCCGACCCGATGGGCGGCTCGTGCGGCGACCGCTCCACAGCGTGATTTTTACGCTTGTGTGTCCCAGGTTACGGAACCGCGGTCGGCGGACTCTCTACGGTGGGGAGCCGGGTAGCCGCTAATCGGCACATGAACCGAAATGAGCAGACATGTATCAGGCAGCCGAACGGCCCCGCGCTTCTATTCGCGGGCGAGCGACACTCGACGCGGCAGCAGTGTCGGCCGTGGTGGCGCTCGGCTGGATCGCCATGGCCACCACCCACCCGACTGTGACGTACCACTTCGCACCGATCGTCGCCGTGATCGCTGCACCGCTCTTCACTCGATTCCGCACCGACCAGCCCCTCCCGCCTCGCCGGTCACTGGTCCTCAGCGCCATTGGCGTCCTGATCGTTGCGATCGCAACGGCGGTGATCGCTTCTCTCGATGCGTTCAGAGGGCCGACCCTGATTGGCCCCGGCAGCGCACTGACCGAGACCCTGATGGCGATCGCCGCCGGATCCATGATCGGCCTGACCGCCATGATTGCCCGTCGAACACCGAAGTAGGGACAAAAAAGATCAGGCCCGACACGCATGTTCTGCGTATCGGGCCTGACATTATCGCTGCCGTGGTGCACCCCCCCGGACTTGAACCGGGAACCCACTGATTAAGAGTCAGTTGCTCTGCCAATTGAGCTAGAGGTGCATACTTTCGGTTCGGGGAGAACCCGAACCGAAGACCAACAATAACACCACGAACGCACACTGCGCCAATCGAGGGCGCGTTCCGGTGAGTCGCGCCGGATTACTATCCTTGGGAGCGTGACCGAACCCCTGAACCCCTCGCTCGACGACGACCTGGAGCTTGCCCTGGAGCTGGCTGACGCGGCCGACACCATCTCCCGTGAGCGCTTCCATGCCCTGGACCTGGTGGTCACGACGAAGCCGGATCGCACCCCGGTGACGGATGCCGACCAGGCCGTCGAGCGCGCCATTCGCTCGCTGCTTGCCGAGCGCCGACCGGGCGACGGCATCCTCGGCGAGGAGTACGGCAGCGAAGGCTCCGGATCACGCCAGTGGATCATCGACCCCATTGACGGCACCGCCGGGTTCCTGCGCGGAATCCCGATCTGGGCCACCCTGATCGCGCTGGCGATCGACGGCATTCCGGTGGTCGGGGTGGTCAGCGCCCCCGCACTCGGCAAGCGCTGGTGGGCGCGCACGAACGGCGGCGCCTGGATGCTCGACGAGCGCACCCCGGATGCCGCGCCGGAGCGCCTGCGCGTCTCCGGGGTGGCGACGCTCGCCGACGCGTCACTCAGCTACAACAGCATCCAGCAGTGGGACTCGGCCGGACGCCTCGACTCCCTCATCGCCCTCTCCCGCAGCGTCTGGCGCACCCGCGCGTACGGCGATATGTGGTCGTACATGCTTCTCGCCGAGGGGCACCTCGACATCGCCGGGGAGTTCGACCTGCAGCCCTACGACATGGCCGCTCTCGTGCCCATCGTGCAGGAAGCCGGCGGGCGGTTCACCTCGGTCGACGGACAGCCCGGCCCCTGGCACGGCAGCGCCCTGGCCACCAATGGCGTGCTGCACGAGGCAACGCTCGAGGTTCTGAACGCGTCCGACGCGGCGGCGAACCGCGGTTAGGCCTTCGCGGTCTTCCCCTCGGCGACCATCTCCGTCATCTTCAGGATGCGTCGCGCCCGTGTCTCCGAACGCTTGGCCTCTTCGATCCACAGGTGGTATTCGCGCTGGTGGCTGTAGCTCATCCGCTCGAACGCGTCGGCCTGCCCAGACTCGGCGAGCGCCGCACGGGTGTCGTCGGCAAGTTCGACCCGTCGCTCCTCGGTGTCCAGGGCCACGGTGACGTGCACGCTGTCCCCCGGCTGCTTGCCCAGCGTCCCGAGGATCTCGGTCAACACCAGCAGCAGGTGCGAAGGCCCGCCGTACCTGACGAGTGATCCGCGATAGTCGACGCCGTCGAACTGGGCCGTGACCGGCACTCTTCCCTTCACCCCGAACAGCTCGGGGACACTCCACGGAAAGGTCACGAACCCGGAGGAGCCCGACACATCCGAGCGCTCGACGATCGCATCGAATTCGAGCGGTCCCGGGTTCAGGTAGGTCACCATGGCCTCATCGTAGGCGACAGCCCGGGGGCGGCCCTCTACTCTTGATCCATGAGGATCAATGCTTTCTCCGATGTGTGCCTGCGCATCATCATGCTCCTCTCCGCCACGGCCGAGTCCGAGCTGGAGACCACCCGGGTCATCGCCCGGCGGGTCGGCACCCCGTACAACCACGTCAGCAAGGCCATCATCAAGCTCCGGGAGCTGGGCCTGATCGAGGCCGTGCGCGGACGCGCCGGCGGAGTGCGGATCAGCGACGCGGGACGCCGGGCCACCGTGGGCTGGGTCCTGCGCCAGCTCGACACCCGCACCGACCTCGCGGACTGCGAAACGCCAGAGGGCGTCTGCCCCCTCATTGACGGCTGCGGCCTGCGCGCGGCCCTGCGACGCGCCCGGGAAGCCTTTTACGTCGCACTCGACGATGTCGTGATTTCCTCGCTCCCCCGGAGCCGGTCAAATCAGCCCGTATCCCTGACCCTGGGCCTCCGCCCGCCCGACTGAGCGCCTGCCCCTCACCCCCATCCAGGGGGCGGGCGGCAGGCCATGGTCAGTAAACAAGCATATGAAATGCTAGTTTAGGAGGACACCCCAGAAAAAGGAGACAGCATGCTCTCGACCCAGTCCCTCCCCCTCATTGAAGCCACTCTCCCCCTGGTCGGTGAGCGCATGCCCGAGATCGCAAAAAACTTCTACCGCAGGATGTTCACCGCACACCCCGAGCTCTTCGACGGGCTCTTCAGCAGGTCCAACCAGCAGAACGGCTCGCAGCAGCAGGCCCTCGCCGGCAGCATCGCCGTCTTCGCGACGCACCTCGTGAAGAACCCCAACACCACGCCGGAGGCCATGCTCTCCCGCATCGCCCACAAGCACGTCTCCCTCGACATCCAGCCCGAGCAGTACGACGTGGTCTACAAGTACCTCTTCGAGGCGATCGCCGACGAACTCAGCGACGTCATCACGCCGGAAATCGCCGGAGCCTGGACCGAGGTCTACTGGCTCATGGCCCACGCCCTGATCAAGCTCGAAAAGGGCTTGTATGCCGGCGCCGGCAACAACACGCCGTTGGCACCGTGGATCGTCATCGGCAAGGACGCGGCCGGAACCGACGCGTTGACGTTCACTCTCGCGCCGGCCGACGACACGCCGCCCGCCCCTGCCCTCCCCGGCCAGTACGTGAGCGTCACCGTGGCGATGCCGGATGGCATCCGCCAGGTTCGCCAGTACTCACTGTCGGCCGGCACGGCCACGACCCGCGTCTTCACCACGAAGCTCGATGCCGGCGGCGAGGTCTCCCCCGCCCTGCACCGCGACGTGCAGGTCGGCGACACGCTCATGCTCTCCAATCCCTGCGGCGACGTCACCCTCGCCGAGGGCGACACCCCGCTCATCCTCGCCTCCGCCGGAATCGGCTGCACGCCCAGCGCGTCGATCCTGCGCTCGCTGGCCCTGAGCAACTCCAAGCGCGCGGTGAAGGTGCTGCACGCAGAGAACAAGCTCGAAGGATGGGCCCTGCGCGAGCAGATGAGAGAGGATGTCGCCCTTCTGGAGGCCGCCGAGCTGGAACTCTGGCTCGAGATCCCGAGCGAGGGTGCCCACGAGGGCTTCATGTCCCTCGACGGTGTCACGATTCCCGAGAACGCCTCGGTGTACCTCTGCGGTCCGCTGCCGTTCATGCGCAGCCTTCGGTCGCAGGCGCTCGCGTCCGGCGTGCCGGCGAACCGCATCCACTACGAGATCTTCGGCCCCGACCTCTGGCTCGCCGGCGCCGGCGTCTAATCGGTCCACCCGCCACTCGCGGCTCACGGGGCCGGCGCTTCTGCGCCGGTCCCGTTTGTCGTGTCAGTCGTCACTGCTTCGTTCGGTGCCATCCCATTGGGTGCCGTCGAGGTCTCCGCGCAGCGTCCCGGTGGCCTTATCGACCGCCTCCCCCACGGTGGCCGCGAACCGTGCAGGAGGAAACCGACCGGTCAGCCCGTAGGCGCGCAGTTTGTCTTTCACCGGCCCCTTCATCTCGGCGAAGATCAGCAAGATTCCCCGAGTGGCGAGGAAGTCGTCCAGCTCGAGCAACTCGTCGATGGCGGTCGTATCGATGTCGGTGATGGGCTCGGCCGCGAGGATGACCGTGTGCACGTCCCCACCGGCCGCCGTGACTGTGGCACGCACGTAGTCGTCGAAGATCCCGCCGTTGGCGAAGAAGAGCGGCGCGTCGAAGCGCACGATGACAATGCCGGGCAGCCGCTCACCCTCCGGATGCCGCGCTATGTCGTGGTACCCGCGACGGCCCCGGATCCGGCCGAGCTCAGCCCTGTAGGGCAACCACGCGTAAGTGACGAATGTCCCGAGCGACAGGATGATCGCCACACCGATGCCTTCGATCACACCAAAAACGAGCACGCCGAGGAAGGCAGCGAGCGACAGCGCCGCGTCTACCTTGTTCATGCGCACCAGCGCCATGAAACCCCTGGCGTCGATCAGCCCGGCCGCGGCCACTATCACGACCGCGGCGATGGTGGCCGAGGGCAGGTACTCCGTGAGCCCAGGGGCCAGGAGCATGAACACCACGACGAGCAGAGCCCCGACAACACCCGTGAGCTGCGACCGCGCCCCGGCCGCCTCGGCCACGGGTGTGCGCGACGACGACGCCGAGATCGGGAATCCGCCAAGTAGTCCCCCGGCGATATTGGACGCGCCGATCGCCGCCATTTCCTGGCTGCCGTTGTACCCCTCTCCCCGGCGCGCGGCTAATGTGCGCGAGAGAACCGCGGTGTCGGCGAAGGCGATGAGGGCGATGCCGAGGGCGGGAACGACCATCGCTGCGACATCCGCCCAGCGCAGACCGCCGAGCGCGGGCGCCGGAAGCCCTTGGGGCAGCGCCCCGACGACGGGCAGCGTGTCCTGCAGCCGGAAGGCGGCGATCATGGCCATCCCCAGCACCACGGCGGCGAGGACCCCGGGGATCCGGGCCTTTGCCCAGGACAGCGCGACGATGACCCCCAACGAACCGAGGCCGAACGCGAGGGCGAGCGGGTTGACCTCGCCACCGGCAATGCCGGAGACGACGGCGCTCGCATCGGCCAGTGGCGCAGCCGACGAGACGGAGAAGCCGAAGAAAGCGGGCAACTGCGAAACGATCACCAGCAGAGCGAGCGCATTGAGATAGCCGACGCGGATCGGTTTCGACAGGAGGTCGGTCACGAAGCCGAGCCGCAGGATTCCGCCGAATGCCAGAATCAGCCCGACCATGATTGCCAGGAGCCCGGCCAGCGCGACGGCGCGTGTGTCGTCGCCCAGGGCCAACGGCAGGATCGCCGCGGCGATGATCGGTGCAAGCGCGGAATCGGGGCCGAGCACAAGCACCCGTGACGGCCCGAAGGCGGCATAGGCGAGGAGGGGGATGATCGTCGCGTACAGGCCGGTCTCCGGCGGGAGCCCCGCGACCTCCGCATAGCCGATGCCGACAGGGATCAGTATTGCCGTGAGCACGAGTCCCGCCCGGAGATCGGGCAGCAGCCAGGCGCGACGATAGCCGAGCGCCGTGTCGATCCCCGGCACCCACCTCCGCAGTCCCTTGGCAGCCATGCAGCACCTCTCCCGGCCCATCTTGG
>JBDTAA010000027.1:0-11290 GCA_039924805.1 Cryobacterium sp. | reverse complement strand
CGGTGGGAAGGTGGGTGATGCGCACGGCGGAGTCGGTCGTGTTGACCGACTGGCCGCCGGGGCCGCTGGAGCGGTACACGTCGATCTTGAGGTCGTTCGGGTGCAGCTCGACCTCTTCGGGCTCGTCAACCTCGGGGAAGACCAGCACGCCGGCGGCCGAGGTGTGGATGCGTCCCTGCGACTCGGTGGCCGGCACACGCTGAACACGGTGCACGCCACCCTCGTACTTCAGGTGCGCCCAGACGCCCTCTGCGGGGTCGCTGGAGTTGCCCTTGATCGCGAGCTGGATGTCCTTGATCCCGCCGAGGTCGCTCGTGGTCTGCTCGATGATCTCGGTTTTCCATCGCTTGGACTCCGCGTAGTGCAGGTACATGCGCAGGAGGTCGGCGGCGAACAGCGCCGATTCGGCGCCGCCCTCCCCCATCTTGATCTCCATGATCACGTCGCGGGCGTCGAGCGGATCCCGCGGGATCAGCAGGCGCCGCAGCTTCTCGGCTGCGGCCTCCTGCTCGTCCACGAGGTCGGGGATCTCGGCGGCGAACGACTCGTCTTCGTCCGCGAGTTCGCGGGCGGCGTCGAGGTTGTCGCTGATTTCTTTCCACTCGTACCAGGCCGCGATGATGCGGCTCAGTTCGGCGTACCGCCGGTTGACCTTCTTCGAGCGGGCCGGATTCGCGTGCAATTCCGGATCCGCCAGTTCCGCCTGCAGCTCGTCGTGCTCAGCCAGCAGGGTATGGACGGATTCGAACATTAGTGGTCCTTGTCTGACCCGTTCAGGGTCGGCATCGACTTCTGCACCTGCATGAGGAACTCAACGTTGGAGGAGGTCTCCTTGAGACGGCCGAGGATGACCTCGAGCGCCTGCTGCTGCTCGAGCCCGGCCAGGGCGCGGCGCAGCTTCCAGGTGATTTTGACCTCGTCGGGGCTCATCAGCATCTCTTCGCGGCGGGTGCCCGACGTGTTCACGTCGACCGCGGGGAAGATGCGCTTGTCGGCCAGCTGGCGCGAGAGGCGGAGCTCCATGTTGCCGGTGCCCTTGAACTCCTCAAAGATCACGTCGTCCATCTTGGACCCGGTCTCGACGAGCGCCGAGGCGAGGATGGTGAGCGAGCAACCATTCTCGATGTTGCGGGCCGCACCGAAGAAGCGCTTCGGCGGGTAGAGCGCGGATGCGTCGACGCCACCGGAGAGGATGCGGCCCGACGCAGGGGCGGTCAGGTTGTAGGCACGGCCGAGGCGCGTGATCGAGTCCAGCAGCACGACAACGTCGTGGCCCAGCTCGACCAGGCGCTTGGCGCGTTCGATGGCGAGCTCAGCGACGGTCGTGTGGTCCTCGGCCGGTCGGTCGAAGGTGGAGGCGATGACCTCACCCTTGACCGTGCGCTGCATGTCGGTGACCTCTTCCGGACGCTCGTCGACCAGCACGACCATGAGGTGAACCTCGGGGTTGTTGGTGGCGATGGCGTTCGCGATCTGCTGCATGACGATGGTCTTGCCCGCCTTGGGCGGCGAGACGATCAGGCCGCGCTGGCCCTTTCCGATCGGAGCAACGAGGTCAATGATGCGCTGGGTGAGCTTGCCGGGTTCGGTCTCCAGGCGCAGTCGCTCCTGCGGGTAAAGCGGGGTGAGCTTCTGGAACTCGACCCGGGTGGCGGCCTCTTCAACGGTGAGCCCGTTGATCGAGTCAACCTTGACGATCGCGTTGTACTTCTGGCGGCCGCTCTGGTCACCCTCGTGCGGCTGACGGATCGAGCCGACGACGGCGTCACCCTTGCGCAGGTTGTACTTCTTGACCTGGCCGAGTGAGACGTAGACGTCGCTGGCGCCGGGCAGGTAGCCGGAGGTGCGCACGAAGGCGTAGTTGTCGAGGACGTCGAGGATTCCGGCGACCGGAATCAGCACGTCGTCGTCGCTCAGCTCGGGCTCGAACTCTTCACCGGTGCTCGGGCCACGGCGCTTGCGGTCGCGGAAACGGTTGCGGTTGCCGCGTCCGCCCATGTCGTCATCGGGGCCGTTGCGGTCCTGGCCCTGCTGGCGGTCGAGTCCCTGCGTCTGCTGGCGGTCCTGGCCCTGCTGACGGTCCTGGGTCTGCTGGCGGCCCTGCTGGCGGTCCTGGTCCTGCGCACGGTCCTGGCCCTGCTGGCGGTCCTGGCGGGTGCCGGCCTGGCGCTGGTTCTGCTGGCGTCCACCGTCTTCGGTGCGCTCGGTGGTCTGGCCCCGGTCGCCGCCGCGGCTGCGGTTGCGAGTGCGGCCCTGGCGGGGCTGGTCGGCCTGCCCTGTCTCGTCGGTCGAGTCGGTCGAGTCGGTCGAGTCGGCTGAGTCGGCTGAGTCGGCCGGCTCGGCCTCGGCGGTCGGCTCGGCAGCGGCTGGGGTCTCCTGCTCGGCGTTGCTCGCGTCAATGCTCTCTCGGGCGTCGGTGCTGTTGCGTCCGCGTCCGCGGGTGTCTTCGCGACGCGAAGCGCCTCGGCGGCGCCCGCTTCCGGCCTCGGCGGCAACGTCGGCCGCGGGGGTCTCCTCGGGGGTCTCCTCGGGGGTCTCCTCGGTGGCGACGGACACGGCTGGGGCAGCGGCCTCGAGCGTCGCGGCGGCTTCCGCTGCGGCGATGACGGTGGCGGAACTCGCACGCTTGCGGGCCTGGCGGACCGGCTTCTCGGCCGCGACGGGAGCCTCGGAGGCAGTGGAACCGGCGCCGGCACCGGCGTAGGTGGCCCGGGCGGACGACTTGCGGGAGTTCGCGGCGGGCGCGTCGGGCAAGATGATGCCGAAGTCGAGTACACCGTCAGCGCTGACGTGTGCGCCAGCGGGAGCCGCGGTCGCGGTGGTGACGCGACGAGAGGCGCGCTTTCGCGGCGCCTCGGTCACAATCGCGGCGGGCGCGGCGCCGGCCGCGGCAGCGTTGCCGCCGGCGTCGGTGCTCGCGGCAGCGTGGCTCGCGGCCTCGGTGCTCGCGGATTCTGTGCCGACGGGAGCGGCGGAGCCGTTCTTTCCGGACTGGAACTCGGAAATGGCCAGCACGAGCTCGCCTTTACGGAGCTTGGATGCGCCCTGGACGCCCAGTTCGGCGGCCAGAGACTGAAGCTCGGCCACACGGAGGGTGTTCAGGTGGGCTGTGTCCGCACCTGAGGTGCGAATGTTGACGTCGGTCACGAAGGGGGTTCCTTTCGCCTGGCGCTCTGTGAGCTGAACCAGGAGACATGTTGCAGCGGCTGACGCGCTGCGGGTGAACCAATCCGAGTTGGAGAGGATTGGTGTGAACACACACAGCCACGCACGGAAGACGCGATAGCAGTGAGTTACAGGGAATACACCGGAGAACAGATCCGCACGTTACGCGGTTTCCATCGGGTGCCCTTCGACTCTAACACTTTCCGCCCGACCACTCCGACGCACGACACGCCGGGCGAGCCCCAGCGGCCTCAGTCGTCGGTGCGGGTGACCGTGGCGCCCATCGAGTCGACCGCCAGCATCAGCGCCTGCCACGGCGTCTCCGACTCGGCCGCGACGAGCTCGGCCGCGACGAGTCGCTGGCCCGGGTCACTTGCGAGCACGAGAACGGATGGCCCTGCACCGGAGACGACCGCGGCGAAGCCGTGTTCACGCAGCAGCGTGATCAACCGGTCGGTCTCGGGCATCGCGGCGGCGCGGTAGCGCTGGTGGAGCTTGTCCTCGGTCGCGGCGAGGAGCAGCTCCGGGCTCTGGATCAGCGCGGCGATCAGCAGTGCCGAGCGGGACAGGTTGAACACCGCGTCCGCGTGCGGCACGGAATCCGGCTGCAGGCTCCGGGCGAGGGCCGTCGACATGGCGTGTTCGGGCACGAAGACCAGCGGCTTCACCCCGCGGTGCACGATGAGCTTCTTGTGCCGAGGGCCCTCCGGCGTCATCCAGGCGATGGTGAGGCCGCCGAACAGCGCGGGTGCCACGTTGTCGGGGTGCCCTTCGAGCTCGGTCGCCAGGGTCAGCGCCGCCGCCGCGTCGATGTCGATGATGCCCTCGAGCAGCCCCTTGGCCGCCACGACCCCCGAGACGATTGCGGCTCCGGATGAGCCCATGCCGCGTCCGTGCGGGATGACGTTGTGGGCGACCAGCTTCAGGCCGGGCAGCTTCAGGCCGTACGCGGCGAAGGTGTGGGCGATGGCCTGCACGACGAGGTTCGTCTCGTCGGTTGGGACCACGCCCTCGCCGACGCCGTGCACCTCCACGGTGACGCCGGGAGTGTCGACGACGGTGACGTCGAGGTGGTCGTAATGCGCCAGGGCCAGGCCGAGCGTGTCGAACCCCGGGCCGAGGTTGGCGGTGGTCGCCGGCACCTGCACGGTCACCGAACGACCAACGAGCAGCGGCTGGCCTGCGAGTGCGCTGGTCGCGGTCATGCCTTGACCAGACCGAGCACCGAGGCGATCTCGGCGGTGTCGACTGGCACGACAGTCGGCTTCACATCGGAACCGTCCGCGGTGCGCAGAGCCCACTGCGGGTCTTTCAGGCCGTGGCCGGTGACCGTGAGCACGACGGTCGCGCCAGCGGGGATGTGCCCGGCGTCGGCACGTTCGAGCAGACCGGCGACGCTGATCGCGGAGGCAGGCTCGACGAAGATGCCGACCTCGGCGGAGAGGATTCGCTGGGCCTCGAGGATCTTCTCGTCGGTAATGGCGCCGAAGTAACCGTCGCTCACCTCGCGGGCATTGATGGCGAGCTCCCACGAGGCCGGGTTGCCGATGCGGATGGCGCTGGCGATGGTTTCGGGGTGTTCGACACGGTGGCCGAGCACGAGCGGGGCGCTGCCGGCGGCCTGGAAGCCGAACATCCGGGGCAGTTTCGTGGTCGCTCCGCGCACCAGTTCTTCGCTGTAGCCGCGGAAGTATGCGGTGTAGTTGCCAGCGTTGCCGACCGGAACGATGTGGAAGTCCGGGGCGTCGCCGAGCACCTCGACGACCTCGAACGCCGCGGTCTTCTGACCTTCGATGCGGTCGGGGTTGACCGAGTTGACGAGGTGAACCGGGTAGTTGGTGGCGAGATCGCGCGCGATGTCGAGGCAGTCGTCGAAGTTGCCCTGAACCTGCAGCAGCTGGGCGTTGTGCGCGATCGCCTGGCTGAGCTTGCCCATGGCGATCTTGCCCTCGGGGACGAGCACGACCGCGGCCAGTCCGGCGTGGGTGGCGTAGGCGGCGGCCGAGGCCGAGGTGTTGCCGGTCGAGGCGCAGATCACGGCCTTGGCGCCGGCCTCGAGGGCCTTCGAGATGGCCATCGTCATTCCGCGGTCCTTGAACGAGCCGGTCGGGTTCATGCCTTCGTACTTGACCCAGACACTGGCGCCCGTACGGGCGGAGAGCGCGGCGGCGGGGATGAGCGGGGTGCCGCCCTCGCCGAGCGTGACGATCGGCGTGGCATCCGTGATGTTGAGGCGGTCTGCGTACTCGCGCAGAACGCCACGCCACTGCCTGGACACGGGCCGGCTGGACTCTCGTTCGCTGGGCATCAGACTCCTTCAACTCTCAAAACGGATGCGACTTGGGTGACAACGCGATTGGCCGCCAGTGCCTCGACGGTGGCGGCGAGCGCGGCTTCGGTGGCCTCATGGGTGCCAATCACAAGGGTAGCCGTGGATGACACGGCGTCCTGGCCGGCGGTTCCCGGCTGCGCCGGGGTCATCGACTGCTCCACGAGCGCGAGGGACACGCTGTGGTCGGCAAACACGCTCGCGATGGTCGCGAGCACACCGGGCTCGTCGACGACCTCGAGGGTGACGGCGTAGCGGGTGGTGACCCTGCCGATCTCGAACACGGGCAGGTCGGCGTGGCTGGACGCCGCGAAACCGGGTCCGCCGGCGACGTGGCGCCTGGCCAGCGACACGAGGTCGCCGAGCACGGCCGATGCCGTCTCCACTCCCCCGGCCCCGGCGCCGTAGAACATGAGACTGCCGGCAGCCTCCGCCTCGACGAAGACGGCATTGTTGGCGCCGTGCACGGCCGCCAGCGGGTGGCCGCGGTGCACCATGGCCGGGTAGACCCTGGCCGAGACCCCGTCGCGGCCGTCTTCGTCGGTGAGCCGTTCGCAGATGGCGAGCAGCTTCACGACGTAGCCGGCCTTCCGGGCCGATGCGATCTGCTCCGGCGTGACCGAGGTGATGCCCTCGCGGTAGACGGATTCGAGCGGGACGGTGGTGTGGAACGCGAGGCTGGCGAGGATGGCCGCCTTCTGCGCCGCGTCGTAGCCGCCGACGTCGGCGGTGGGGTCGGCTTCGGCGTAGCCGAGCTCGGTGGCGACGGCCAGGGCCTCTTCGAGCGTGTCGCCGGCCACGTCCATGCGGTCGAGGATGAAGTTCGTGGTGCCGTTGACGATGCCGAGGATGCGCTTGACCTGGTCGCCGGCGAGGCTGTCGCGCAACGGCCGCACGATCGGGATCGCACCCGCGACGGCGGCCTCGTAGTTGAGCTGCGCACCGACGTGGTCCGCGGCCGCGAACAGCTCGGGTCCGTGGGCTGCGAGCAGGGCCTTGTTGGCGGTGACGACGTCCGCGC
Source organism: Cryobacterium sp. (assembly GCA_039924805.1). GTDB lineage: Bacteria > Actinomycetota > Actinomycetes > Actinomycetales > Microbacteriaceae > Cryobacterium. The sequence goes on along the minus strand of JBDTAA010000027.1, from coordinate 4,775 downwards.
CGGAGTTGATGGCCATCAGGATCAGGCTTCGGGCGGGCTCGAGGCCGCCGATGAGCTCGATCACGACGTCGGCGCCGAGAATGAGGGATTCGGCATCCGTCGTCAGCAGCTCCTGGGGCAGGTCGACGCTGCGTTCGGCGTGCACGTCGCGCACGAGGATCCCGACGAGGTCGAGGCCCGCGCCCACCCGGTTCGCGAGCTCCTCCTTGTGTTCGAGCAGCAGCCGCGCCACTTGGGCGCCGACGGAGCCGCCGCCGAGGAGGGCAACGCGAAGGTTGCGGTATTCGATCATCGAGGAGTGTCCTTCATGTTGTCGGTGGTCGAGCATGCCTCGACCCCGGTGTCGCGCGCCAGCAGGTCGGCGATCGTCTCGCCGCGCACGAGCACCCGCGCAACGCCTTCACGCACGGCGACGACGGGCGCGCGGCCGAGGTAGTTGTAATTGTTCGACAGCGACCAGCAGTATGCGCCCGTCGCCGGGACGGCGAGCAGGTCGCCCGGAGTCACGTCGGCGGGGAGATAGTCGGCGTCGACGACGATGTCGCCGCTTTCGCAGTGCTTGCCGGCCACCCGCACGAGAGCGGGATCGGCTTCGGAGATCCGTCCGGCGATCCGTACCGAGTAATCGGCGCCGTAGAGCGCCGGGCGGGCGTTGTCGCTCATCCCGCCGTCGACGCTCACATACAGGCGGGTCGCGCCGCCCACGTCGACCGGCTTGGTCGTGCCGACCTCGTAAAGCGTCACGCCGGCCGGGCCGATGATGGCACGCCCGGGTTCGAACGCCATCGTCGGCACCGGGATGCCGCGTCGCCCGCACTCGGCGGCGACGATGTCCGCCAGCCCTGCGGCCATGTCGTGGATCGGGGTTGGCGTGTCGGCGGCCGTGTAGGCGATGCCGAATCCGCCGCCGAGGTTCAGCTCGGGCACCGGGCCGTCGGCGAGGAGTTCGGCGTGCACGGCGAGGAGCCGGGCCGCGGATTCCGCGAACCCGTCGACGCCGAAGATCTGGGAGCCGATGTGGCCGTGCAGGCCGAGGAAGTGGAGGCTCGGCTCGGCTCGGATCGCCGCGACCAGGTGTGGAGCATCCTCCAGAACGACCCCGAACTTCTGGTCCTCGTGGGCCGTGGCCAGGAATTCGTGGGTGTGGGCGTGCACGCCGCTGTTGACGCGAAGGCGCACCGACTGCACGACGCCGTGGCGGGAAGCGGCGCCGGCGACCCGGCCGATTTCGATCGGGCTGTCAATGATGATCGTGCCGACGCCCACCCGGGTGGCCTCGTCGATTTCGGCCGGCGACTTGTTGTTTCCGTGGAAGCCGAGCCTGGCCGGGTCGATTCCGGCAGCGAGGGCGACGGCGAGCTCGCCGCCACTGCAGACGTCGATGTTGAGCCCCTCGGCCACCATCCAGCGGGCGACCTCCGTCGAGAGGAATGCCTTTCCGGCGTAGTACATCCGCACCTCGGCGCCGATGCGCTCGAATTCGGCGTCGAAGGCCGCGCGGAGTCTCGTTGCTCGGGTACGGGCATCCGTCTCGTCGATGACGTAGAGCGGGGTGCCGAACCGGGCGGCCAGCGAGGAGGCGCTGACTCCGCCGATCACCAACTCACCGTCGCTGTTGCGCGCGGCCGTGACCGGCCACAGCGCAGGGTCGAGCGCGTTGGCGTCGACCGGCAGGCCGAGCCAGTCGGGGGCGAGCGGATTGGTTGCCACGGGTGAAAACCTCACGGAAAATCGAGTGCGTGTCTCACTCGGCGGCGAGCGAACCCGGATTGGTCCCTGGAACCAGGGAGGAGAAGAAGTCGCCGTCACGGTGGGGGCGGACTACCGCAGATTCTAGCGAACGCAGAGTGTGCGCGCCGAATCAGCCGGCCGGGCAGGAACCCAGGGTGGTGAGCGACTGCCGTGTGAGCATCAATGTGCTCGACTCCAGCTTAATGCGTGCGCGCTCGGGTGTGACGTCAACTCCGGTGAGTGTGACTCCGTCTGGTAGATACTGGGCGAGGCACACGGTGAGGGGGTTCCCGCCGAGGATCAGCGGCACCACCTCCGAGAGGTCGACCGTGCCGATACCGGTTGTGAGCTTGGCGTCGGTCGGGGTGAACAGGAGGCTCTCGGGCGAGGTGCTCGGTTTCGCATCCGCGCGGTAGCCGATCGTGAGGCCGAACACCGGGAAGATCCCGGAGTAGCTCACCGTGCCCGTGCCGAGGGTGAGATCGGCGTCAGCGCTGCCGCTGGCTGCGACCAGGGCTGTGACCGACTCCTGCCCGAGGTCTACGGTGCCCCGAACGTCGCGAATGGGCTTCGTGCGGTCGACCGGCACGCCAAATGCGACGATGTGCACCGCGGCCGGCGACCCGTTCACGACGTAATTCGGGGCCCGCAGTTCGACTCGGTCGAAGCTCCCGAGGAGGTACTGGGCGATCACCGAGACCCCGCCGATCGACACGGTGACGTCGTCGGTCGCGCCCTCGGGCAGGTTGTTGACGATCTCCGCTTTGACGCGACCCTGCGCATAGGAGCGTAGGCCCGCGTCGACGATGAAGAACGCGACGACCAGCCCCAGGACGAGAACGGCGGAGATGACGAGCGCCGCGATCCCCCGCCGTTTGGCCGCCACGTTACATCCGCTCCGGCGCGGTTACCCCGAGCAGGCCGAGACCGTTGCGGATGACCTGGCCGGTGGCGTCGTTGAGCCACAGCCGGGTGCGGTGCAGGTCTGTCACCGGTTCTTCGCCAAGCGGGATGACGCGGCAGTTGTCGTACCAGCGGTGGTAGTAGCCCGCGAGTTCTTCGATGTAGCGGGCGATGCGGTGCGGCTCGCGCAGCTCCGCGGCCAGCGCGACGATGCGCGGGTACTCCTGCAGTACGCCCAGCAGCGCCGACTCCGAGTCGTGGGTGAGCAGTTCGGGCGCGAAAGCCGTGCACTCCACGCCGGAGGTGGCCGCGTTGCGCGCAACCGAGCGGGTGCGGGTTGCGCGTACTGCACGTAGAAGACGGGGTTGTCGTTGGTGCGCTTGCCCCATTGGTCGAGGTCGATGTCGACCTGCGAGTCGCTGCTGGAGCGCACGAGGGCGTAGCGGCCGGCATCCACACCAACGGCGTCGACGAGGTCGTCGAGGGTGACGATGGTTCCTGCGCGCTTGCTCATGCGAACCGGTTCGCCGTCGCGCACCAGGTTGACCATCTGCCCGATCAGGATCTGGTGGTGCTTGCCGGGCACGTCGCCGAACGCCTCCGTCATGGCCATCAGGCGGCCGACATAGCCGTGGTGGTCGGCGCCGAGCATGACGAGGTTCTGGTCGAAGCCGCGCTCGCGCTTGTCGAGGTAGTAGCCGAGGTCGCCGGAGATGTATGCCGGTTCACCGCTGGAGCGGATGATGACGCGGTCGCGGTCGTCGCCGAACGTGGTGGTGCGCAGCCAGATGGCGCCCTCGGATTCGAAGATGTGGCCCTGCTCGCGCAGCCGTTCGATCGCGCGCTCGACGGCACCGGATTCGTGCAGGGAGTCCTCGTGGAAGTACACGTCGAAATCGACGCCGAAGCTGTGCAGCTTCTCCTTGATTTCGGTGAACATGAGGTCGACGCCGATGGCGCGGAAAATCTCCTGCTGTTCCTCCCTTGGGAGGGTGGCGAGGTCGCCGTCGTGGCGTTCCACCACCTTGTCGGCGATGTCGGAGATGTACGCGCCCCCGTAGCCGTCTTCCGGCGTCGGCTCGCCCAGGTAGCTGGCGAGCACGCTGCGGGCGAAGCGGTCGATCTGCGAGCCGTGGTCGTTGAAGTAGTACTCGCGCGTGACATCCGCGCCCTCGGCCTTGAGCACACGGGCAAGGCTGTCGCCGACGGCGGCCCAGCGGACGCCGCCCATGTGGATCGGACCGGTGGGGTTGGCCGAGACGAATTCGAGGTTGATCTTGATGCCCGAGTAGGTCGTGCCGGTGCCGTAGCTCTCGCCGGCGTCGACGATCGTCTTGGCGAGCGCGCCCGCGGCGGCCGCTTCGAGTCGGATGTTAATGAAGCCGGGGCCGGCCACCTCGACGGATGCGACGCCGGGGATCTGCTCGAGCCCGGCGGCGAGTTCGGCGGCGATCTCGCGCGGGTTCGTGCCGAGCGGCTTGGCGATCTTCATCGAGATGCTGGAGGCCCAGTCGCCGTGGTCGCGGTTTCTCGGGCGTTCCAGGACGACGTCTGAAACGCTCAGTCCCAGGGTGGTTTCGGCGCTGCCGCCCTCCCGTCGACGCTCGATCGATCGGATCACGAGTTCGAAAAGGGTTTGGGAAAGCTCAGCAGGGGTCACGGCGATCCATCCTACCGGCCACCATCCCTGTTGGTAGGGTCAGCCCGTGACCCTTACGCCTACGCCTGCATCCATCCGCGCCCGCCGTGTTCGCTCCGGCTCCGCCATGGCCACCGGGGCCCTCGCCCTGATTGTTCTGGCCGGCTGCGCAGCGGGGGCCGGGGCCACGCCGAGCGCCTCCCCCACGCCGACCGCCACGCCCACCGCGACCGCCATGGCGACGCACTCGCCGACGCCGAGCCCGACGGCCACGGCGGCGGAAGACACGGGAACCGCCGTCACGCTGAAGTGCACCGAGGTGCTCACACCGGATGACGTCTACGACTTCAACCCGAACTACGGCACCGCGCCGGGTTACAAGCCGGCGGACGGCAGCGCGGCCTCCGTCGCGGTTGCCAACAAGGGTGTGGCGTGCGGTTGGCTCAACCAGACGAGCGGTGACGTGGTCGAGGTGTCCATCACCCAGCCGAGCGCCGCCGTT
>JBDTAA010000026.1:0-9724 GCA_039924805.1 Cryobacterium sp. | reverse complement strand
ACGGCGTTGCCGAACGGGTCGAAGATGGCGCCGAGGTCGGGGTCGATGTCTTCGACGTGTACCCACACGTTCGTCTCGGGAATCACCACATACTCGGCGAAGGCTCCGTCTCGGTTGACGCCGACGCTGAGGGTTCGGATGCACATCTGCCGGCGTCCGGCGCGGCAGTTCCGGCAGTTGCCGCAGACAATGTGTCCCTCACCGGAGACGCGTGCCCCGACGTGCACGTCGCGCACCTGGGATCCGACCTCGACGACCTCGCCGTAGAACTCGTGGCCCGGAATGATCGGGGGGCTCAGGGTTCCGACGGCCCAGGCGTCCCAGGACTCAATGTGCAGGTCCGTGCCGCAGATTCCGGTCCGCATGACCCGGATTTTCACCTCGTGGTCCCCGGTGCGGGGTTCGGGTCGTTCGACCATTTCCAGTCCCGGCGCTCCGGAGGGTTTGAACAGTGCGAGCACGGATGTGGCCTTTCGTTCATCGTTGAACTGGTGGTTCGACGCGGTAGGTATGCCGCGAGCCACGGCAGGGTGAGCGCTCGTGACGCCTTCACCGATTGTAGGGCTGGGCTTCAGGTAGACTCCATCACTGTGAAGGGGAGTATCCCTCTGGACCCGATTCGGGTCCTATGCCGTGATCGTCAATACGGGCCGCGCCGCTGCGGCCCCGGGCACGGTGGCATCGGCTGTGCCGGTGCGGGAGAGACTTTCGGGTTCTGTGTTGTCCGACAGCAGGCGTTGCCTGCCAGCATGCCGCTGTCTGTCAGCATCCCGTCAAAGTGAAAGGCCCTCGTGGATCTCGTTCTGCCCCTCTGGTTTGAAATCGGCTCTCTCGTCGTATTGACGCTCATTCTCGTCGCGGACCTGCTGATCGTCTTTAAACGGCCGCACGTTCCCTCGATCCGCGAGGCGAGCCTCTGGGTGGCCTTTTACGTGGGCCTCGCGCTCGTGTTCGCCCTGCTCATGCTGCTGCTCGGTGACGCGGAGCACGCCGGTCAGTTCCTCGCCGGCTGGCTAACCGAGTACAGCCTGAGCATCGACAACCTGTTCGTGTTCGTCATCATCATGGCGAGATTCTCCGTGCCCAGGAAATACCAGCAGGAAGCGCTGATGGTGGGCATCATCATCGCGCTGGTGCTGCGCGGCATCTTCATCCTCCTCGGCGCCCAGCTGATCGAGAACTTCAGCTGGATCTTCTACATCTTCGGTGCCTTCCTGCTCTACACCGCCGTGCAGCAGGCGCGCCAGAAGGACGAGGACCTGGAGGAATCCGAGAGCGGGGTCATCCGTTTCCTCCGCAGGCACATCTCAATCTCCCCAGACTTCGACGGCGCGAAACTGCGCACGAAGATCGACGGCAAGAGGGTGTTCACGCCGATGCTCGTCGTGCTCCTGGCCATCGGCACGACCGACCTCATCTTCGCGCTGGACTCGATCCCCGCGATCTTCGGCATCACGACGAGCCCGTTCATCGTGTTCACGGCCAATATTTTCGCGTTGATGGGCCTGCGGCAGCTGTACTTCCTGCTCGGTGGCCTGCTCGAGCGCCTCGAATACCTCAAGTACGGGATCGCCTTCATCCTTGCCTTCATCGGCGTCAAGCTCGTCATGCACGCCCTCCACACCAACGAAGTGGCGTTCATCAACGGTGGCGCAGGAGTGGAATGGGCGCCGGAGATCGGCACCTGGACCTCGCTCGCCGTTATCGTCGGATCGATGGCTGTGGCCACCGTTGCCAGCCTGATCAAGGCCAGTTCGGACGCCAAGAAGCGCGGTCACACCCTCGCCGACGAGATCCCCGAGTACGCCGACGAGTGAGGCAGGCGGGCATCACTTGATACGGTGGGAGACTGACGCCCCCGGGCAGGGGCTTCGGAACCTGACCGAGGGCCCGCGACGAACTCTGGGGTGCATGTGGTCATGAATGGCGAGAGCGAACTGAGCATCCCGGGCTCCGTTGCCCGGTTCGTCTTCAGCGCCCGCACCGATGTCGGCCGGGTTCGGGCGGCCAACGAGGACAGCGTCATGGCGCAGTCGCCGGTCTTCCTCGTCGCCGACGGGATGGGTGGCCATGCCCACGGCGAGCTCGCCAGCCAGACCGTCGTCGGGGTCTTCGACGAGCACATTGAGCAGGATATTCCCTCGACCCCTGAGCGCATCCTCGATGCCATCCACTCCTCCAACGACGCCGTGCGCGACCTCAGCGCCGTCGATGACATCGGCTCCGCGGTGTCCGGGACGACCCTGGCCGGGATCGCCTTCGTCGACGCCGGCGACGGTGAGGGTTTCCGCTGGATGGCTTTCAACGTGGGGGACTCCCGCATCTACACCTGGGACGGGCGCGAGCTCGTGCAGCTCAGCGTCGACCACTCGGCCGTGCAGGAGATGGTCGACGCCGGGCTCCTCTCCGCCGAGGACGCCGAGAAGCACCCGGAACGCAACGTCATCACCCGGGCCATCGGCGCCGATGAATTCGTCGACGCCGACGTGTGGCTGCTGCCGGCTGCCGGCAGCCAGTCCTTCCTGATCTGCTCGGACGGGCTCACCAGGGAACTCGACACGGATGAGATCGCCCGCGTGCTCATCGGGCACACGGATCGCCTGGAGACTGGCGCGAGCGTCGCCGACGCACTCGTCGAGGAGGCGCTCGCCCGGGGCGGCCGTGACAACATCACCGTCGTGTTCGTCGAGTCCACCCTGGAACCTCGCCCGGGCGAAGGCGCGCCCCACCCTGAGTAGAGGGGGGAGCCGAAGTGTTAGCCTGAACGAGTGCTAATCGGTCGGCTTCTTCTTCCTTGCCGCGACGGGTCCCAGTTCTGAGGCCACCCCCGTCGCGGAGTCCGTTGTCGGCTGTTCCCACCCCACAGGAAGACTCGCACCTCTATGACTAACGCAGCAATCACGGGCGAACGCCCCCGCACCATCCCCGCACGCACCCTGGCCGAGAAGGTCTGGGAGAAGCACCTCGTCGCCAAGGGCGAAGACGGCACGCCCGACCTGATCTACATCGACCTGCACCTCGTGCACGAGGTCACCAGCCCGCAGGCCTTCGACGGCCTGCGCCAGGCCGGACGCCCGTTGCGGCGGCCCGACCTCACGATCGCGACCGAGGACCACAACACCCCGACGCTGCGCATCGACCGGCCCATCGCCGATCTCACCAGCCGCACGCAGATCGAGACCCTGCGCCGCAACTGTGAGGAATTCGGCGTGCGGCTGCACTCGCTCGGCGACATCGAGCAGGGCATCGTGCACGTGGTCGGCCCGCAGCTCGGGCTCACCCAGCCGGGGATCACCGTCGTTTGCGGCGACTCGCACACCTCCACCCACGGCGCGTTCGGCGCGATGGCATTCGGCATCGGCACCAGCGAGGTCGAGCATGTCATGGCGACGCAGACGCTTCCGCTGAAGCCCTTCAAGACGATGGCCATCACGGTCGATGGAACGCTGCGCCCCGGCGTCAGCGCCAAAGACATCATCCTCGCCGTGATCGCCAAGATCGGCACCGGCGGCGGGCAGGGCTACGTGCTCGAATTCCGCGGCAGCGCCATCCGCGGCCTCTCCATGGAGGGCCGGATGACCATCTGCAACATGTCGATCGAGGCCGGCGCCCGCGCGGGCATGATCGCGCCGGATGCCACCACCTACGACTACCTCAAGGGCCGCGCACACGCCCCATCCGGCCAGGATTGGGACGACGCCGTCGCCTACTGGGACACCCTGGCGACCGACCCCGACGCGGCGTTCGACGCCGAGGTCATGCTCGACGCCGACGCGCTCGAGCCCTTCGTCACGTGGGGCACCAACCCCGGCCAGGGCGTCTCGCTGAGCGAGGCCGTGCCAGACCCCTCGACTATCACCGACGCGAACGAGCGGGCAGCGGCCGAACGCGCCCTTGAGTACATGGACCTCGCAGCCGGCACGCCGATGAAGCAGATCCGCGTGGACACCGTCTTCCTCGGCTCCTGCACGAACAGCCGGGTCGAAGACCTGCGGGCGGCCGCCGAGATCGTCAAGGGGCACACCGTCGCCAACGGCGTGCGGATGCTCGTCGTGCCGGGCTCCGCTCGCGTGCGCATCGAGGCCGAGGCGGAGGGGCTCGACAAGATCTTCACCGACTTCGGGGCTGAGTGGCGTTTCGCCGGCTGTTCCATGTGCCTCGGCATGAACCCCGACCAGCTCGCTCCGGGGGAGCGCTGCGCGTCCACCAGTAACCGCAACTTCGAGGGCCGGCAGGGCAAGGGCGGACGCACCCACCTGGTGTCCCCCCTCGTCGCGGCGGCCACCGCCATCCGCGGCACGCTGTCGAGCCCCTGGGATCTGGCGAGCGACGCGGCCTCGAACGGAGAGAAGTAATCATGCAGAAGTTCACGACCGTCACGGGCGTCGCGGTGCCGCTGCGCCGCTCCAACGTCGACACCGACCAGATCATCCCAGCGGTGTATCTGAAGCGGGTAACCAAGACCGGGTTCGAGGACGCGCTGTTCGCGGCCTGGCGCCAGGATCCCGACTTCGTGCTCAACAATCCGGCCTACGGTGACGCCCGCGTGCTTGTCGCCGGCGCGGACTTCGGCGTCGGGTCATCCCGCGAACACGCCGTGTGGGCGCTGCGCGACTACGGCTTCGACGTGGTGCTCAGCCCCCGCTTCGGCGACATCTTCCGCGGCAATTCGGGCAAGCAGGGCCTGCTCGCCGGGCAGATTTCGGAGGCCGACGCCGAGACGCTGTGGGGCATCCTCGAAGCAGATCCGGGAATAGAACTGACCGTCGACCTCGTGGCCCAAACGGCACGTGTCGGCGACCTCACAGTCTCCTTTGAGGTCGACGATTACACTAGGTGGCGGCTGCTCGAAGGCCTGGACGACATTGGCCTGACCCTGCGTGACGAGGCGCGGATAACGGAATTCGAGTCGAGCCGGGACTCCTTCCTCCCTCGAACTCTCCCCGCACTCCCTTCCCCCTAACTCTCCGCAAGGCAGGTAATACGTGAGCACACTCATCCAGGACGCGCAGAATCACGGCGCAGCCGTCGGCCTCAAGGGCGATCGCATCACCATTCGCGGCGGCATCCCACTGGTCGGCCGAATCGAGCTGAAGGGCGCGAAGAACCTGGTCACCAAGGCCATGGTCGCCGCTCTCCTCGGCGAGAGCCCGAGCATCCTGCGCAATGTGCCCAACATCAGCGACGTGCGCATCGTCAGGGGCCTCCTCGAGGTGCACGGCGTCAAGGTCACCGACGGCGCGGAGCCGGGCGACCTCATGCTCGACCCGGTCGACGTTGAGAGCGCCCACTTCGCTGCTATCGACGCTCACGCCGGCTCCTCGCGCATTCCGATCCTGTTCTGCGGCCCGTTGCTGCACCGTCTCGGCGAAGCCTTCATCCCCGATCTCGGCGGCTGCCGCATCGGCGACCGTCCGATCGACTTCCACCTCGACGTGCTGCGCAAGTTCGGCGCCGTCGTCGAGAAGCAGGAGAGCGGCATCCGGATGTCTGCGCCCGGCGGCCTCAAGGGCGCCAAGGTCGAACTGCCTTACCCGAGCGTGGGCGCGACCGAGCAGGTTCTGCTCACCGCCGTACGTGCGGAGGGCATCACCGAGCTCAAGGGCGCGGCGATCGAGCCCGAGATCATGGATCTCATCAACATCCTGCAGAAGATGGGCGCGATCATCACGGTCGACACCGACCGGGTCATCCGGATCGAGGGCGTTGACCGCCTCGAGGGCTACGACCACAAGGCCCTCTTCGACCGCAACGAGGCCGCCAGCTGGGCCGCCGCTGCCCTCGCGACCGACGGCGACATCTTCGTCGGCGGCGCCCGCCAGCCCGAGATGCTCACGTTCCTCAACGTCTTCCGCAAGGTCGGCGGTGCGTTCGACATCCACGACGACGGCATCCGCTTCTACCACCCGGGCGGCGACCTCAAGCACGTCATGATCGAGACGGACGTTCACCCCGGGTTCATGACCGACTGGCAGCAGCCGCTCGTCGTCGCCCTGACCAAGGCCAGGGGCACCTCGATCGTGCATGAAACCGTGTACGAGCAGCGCTTCGGCTTCGTTGACGCGCTCATCGAGATGGGCGCCTCGATCCAGATCCAGAGGGAGTGCCTCGGCGGACACCCGTGCCGCTTCGGCCAGCGCAACTTCAACCACTCGGCAGTCATCACCGGCCCGACGCAGCTGCGCGGCGCCGACATCGTGGTTCCCGACCTGCGCGGCGGTTTCAGCCACCTCATCGCAGCCCTGAGTGCCGACGGCACCTCGACGGTCAGCAACGTGGGCATCATCAGCCGTGGCTACGAGAACTTCATCACCAAGCTGGAATTACTCGGCGCGGACTTCGACCTCGCCGGGTAGCGCGCGTTGGGGGCACGGGGATACAGGGATAATAGGGACGTGCCAGAGCCAATGACGTCCGACCAGAATGCCCGGATTCGGTCCGAGAAGAGTCGACCGTCGTTCTTCTGGATTCTCGCCGCCCTCATCCTGCCTGTGATGAACCTTGCGGTGAAGTTCACCGTCGCCGACCCGGGGAAACTTCCCCGAACGGGTGCGTTCGTGCTCGCGCCGAACCACTACACCGAGATCGACCCCGTCGTCATGGGCGTCGTGTGCTGGAGGCTGGGGCGGCTGCCTCGCTTCCTGGCCAAGGGATCACTGTTCGCCCTTCCCATCGTGGGCTGGCTGCTGACGAAGTCGGGCCAGATCCCCGTGCAGCGCGGCGGCTCGGTGCGGGGTAGCGAGCCCGTCAAAGCCGCCCAGCGCCTCGTCGCCAACGGCCAGATGGTCGTGGTGTATCCAGAGGGAACGCTCACCCGCGACCCCGAGCTGTGGCCCATGCGGGGCAAGGCGGGCGCCGTGCGGATCGCGCTCGAGCACAACATCCCGCTCATTCCGGTCGCCCACTGGGGTGCGCAGCAGCTGCTCGGCCGCTACTCCAAGAAGATCAGCCTCTTCCCCCGAAAGTCGGTGTCGGTCAAGTTCGGCGACCCCGTCGACCTCGATCGCTTCCGCGGGCGTCCCCTCGACTCCGCGACCCTGAACGAAGCGACCACCGTCGTCATGGACGCCATTACCGGCTTGCTCGAAGACCTCCGAGGGGAGAAGGCGCCGCAGAAGCGCTGGAACCCGTCTGACCACGACCAGAAAGAGACCGGCCGTTTTGAAGCCTAAGGTTCAACCAGCAGGCAAACGCGTTGCCGTTCTCGGCGCCGGCAGCTGGGGCACAACATTTGCGAAGATCCTCACCGACGGCGGCGCCGACGTCATTCTCTGGGCCCGGCGGCCTGAGCTGGCGCGGGAGATTTCGGAGGGGCGCCGCAACAGCGACTACCTGCCGGGGATCAACCTGCCCGTGGGCCTGCGCGCCACCTCACGGCTCGACCTGGCCCTCGCCGGAGCCGAACAGGTTTTCGTCTCCGTGCCGAGCCAGTCGCTGCGTGAGAACCTCATTTCGGCCGAACCGTCCCTCTCGGACGGCACCATCCTCGTGTCGTTGATGAAGGGCGTCGAACGCTCCACCGGGCTGCGGATGAGCGAGGTCATCGAGCAGGTCCTGCCGATCGACCCGGCCCGCATCGCCGCCATTTCGGGCCCCAACCTGGCCCTCGAAATCGCCAAGGAACAGCCGACGGCCGCCGTGGTCTCCTCGGCGAGCCTGGAGACGGCCCAGGCCGTGGCGATCCTGGCCACCACGCGTTACTTCCGCTCCTACGTCAACACGGATGTCATCGGCACCGAGTTCGGCGGCGTGCTGAAGAACCTCATCGCCCTCGCCATCGGCATCGTCGACGGTGTCGGCTACGGCGAGAACACGAAGGCCGCGATCATCACCCGCGGCCTCGTGGAGATGACCGACTTCTCCGTCGCCTACGGCGCGCATCCGGAAACCCTCGCCGGCCTCGCCGGGCTGGGCGACCTGATTGCCACCTGCCAGTCGCCGCTGTCGCGCAACAACACCGCAGGGCGGCTCCTGGGCCAGGGCTACAGCTACAACGACGTCGTCAAGCAGATGCAGCAGACCACGGAGGGCCTCGCCTCGGTGGGGCCCATCCTGGAGCTGGCGAAGGCCAGGGGCGTGGAGATGCCCATCGTCGAGCAGGTGCGGCAGGTTCTGGCCGGTACCCTGAAGCCCCGGGACCTGGCGCCTCACCTCACCACGGACTCGGACGAACCGCAGGGCGAAAGGATCAACGATGGACAAGCTCACGGTAGCGCTGCTCTTTGGGGGGCGTTCAAGCGAACATTCGATCAGCTGCGCCACAGCGGGCGGGGTCCTGGCGGCGATTGACCGGGACCGCTACACGGTGATCCCGATCGGGATCACCTCCGACGGGGCCTTCGTGCTCGAGGAGGACGATCCGGCTCGGTTCCGCCTGAACGCGGAAGCCTTGCCGCGGGTCGTCGACAACGGCACCCGGGTGGGCTGGCCAGACAGCACGAGCAGCCGCGAGCTGACCGTCACCGACGCCGACGGCACCCGGTCCCTCGGCACGGTCGACCTGGTCTTCCCGATCCTGCATGGCCCGTTCGGCGAGGACGGCACGGTGCAGGGGATGCTCGAGCTCGTTGGACTGCCCTACGTCGGCTCGGGCGTGCTCGCCTCCGCGCTCGGGATGGACAAGCACTTCTCGAAGACGGTCTTCCAACAGGCCTCGCTTCCCGTCGCCCCGTGGCGCACGATCACGGCGGAGGATTGGGCTCAGGCGCCGGGCATGGCGTACGCCGCGCTCGAAGACCTGGGCTTCCCCGCGTTCGTGAAGCCGGCCCGTGCAGGGTCAAGCGTCGGGGTGAGCAAGGTCAGCTCGTCCGCGCAGCTCGCCGACGCGATGACCGTGGCCCTCGCCGAGGACGGCAAGGTGCTCATCGAGGCCGGTCTGGTGGGGCGCGAGCTCGAGATCGCGGTGCTGCAGGGCCGTCCGGGGGAGCCCGCCAGGGCATCCGTCGCCGGTGAGGTCATCGTCAGCGGGCGCGACTTTTACGACTTCGACGCCAAGTATCTCGGCGCCCCCGGGATCGATCTGGTCTGCCCGGCGGACCTGGGCGACGACGAGCTGGCCACCATGCGCGCGCTGGCGATCCGGGCGTTCGACGCGATCGACGCGGCGGGCCTCGCCAGGGTGGACTTCTTCCACACCGCCACGGGCTTGGTGATCAACGAGATCAATACGATGCCGGGCTTCACCCCGATCTCGATGTTCCCGAGTTGTTGGCTTGCCACCGGCTACACGTACCCGCAGCTCATCGACGAACTCATCGAGGTCGCGATGTCCCGTCGCTGACCCGTCCCGTCGCTGACCTGTCCCGTCGCTGACCCAACCCCGCGAGAACGCACTTGTGGTCGCCATGACCCGAGGTTTCGTGACCACGACTGCGTTTTCGCGGGGTCGTCGAGAGGGATTTAGGGCGTGGGCGGGAGCGTGACGTCGTTGGCGCCCACGCACTCGCTGGTCGCCGGGACGTTCGCCACGGCGCCGGCCAGGTCCACCAAGACCGTCGACCCGCTCACCTTCTCCGAGTCGACGACCAGCTCGGTCGCGGGGTCGCGGCCGAACGTAGTGTATCGATAGAGCGGCGCCTGGGAGTCGTCTTCGATCCAGTCGATGCCGTTGATGCTCACGCAGGGCAACGTGGTGGGTCCGGGCACCTCCACGCCGCAGGTGAGCAGCACCGCGCTGGGGTCGCCCCAGGCACCGGTGCCCTGAGCGTTCGTCTCGCGTTCGGGC
>JBDTAA010000025.1:0-7603 GCA_039924805.1 Cryobacterium sp. | reverse complement strand
GGGGGCTACTTGACCATCGGTGTGGACCCTGCCACTATGCCTGTGCCGAGACTGCCTGGGCGTGCCACCCCACCCGAAGGGGCGGCGCACTGCGCCCAAGCAGGAGCATGCGCTGGGAGCACAATGTCGAACCGCAGACGAGTCTGGATTCAATCGCTGGGCATCGAGCAGCGAGATTCGGCGAAGGCCGCGTTCACTACCCGACGCGTGCCCAGCGAGGCCATGCGCACGGTCGTCGGCGGCGCGGTTCGCCCCCGGACCGGCGACCTCGTCCTGGCCCGCATTGCGCGGATGGGGCACCATCGGCACATCGAGCAGCCGGACGGGCGCCGGGCGGTTCTCCACCTCGGCGATGAAATCATCGTCACCTACGGCGATCGCTACGCGACCGACCAGTTCGAGTCGCACGTCCCCAGGAGCCTCGGCCGCACCCAGCTGGTCGCTTCGGGCGGGATCGCGTCGCAGGTGCTCAGCCATAGCCAGGCGGTGCGCACCGCCACCGAGATCATGCCGATCGGACTACTGGGCGACGATCGAGGACGCCCCCTCAACATCATGAGCTTCGCCCTTGACCCGGTGTTTCCTGAAGCGGCCAGGCCGCGCACGATCGCTGTGATCGGCACAGCCATGAATTCCGGCAAGACCACCACGATTCACTACCTCGTCAACGGCCTGAGCCGGTCGGGAGTCCGGACCGGCGTGGCCAAGGTAACCGGTACGGGTTCCGGCAACGACTACTGGTGCATGCTCGACGCGGGAGCACACCGCATGCTCGATTTCACCGATGTCGGCCTGTCCTCGACCTATCGTCAGCCGCTCGCAATCCTGGAGCGCAAATTCGGCGAGCTGGTCAATCACCTGACCACCTCGGGGTGCTCGGCCAACTTCATCGAGGTCGCCGACGGCATCTACCAGGCCGAGACCTCCCGGTTGCTCGACTCGAACGCCTTTCATACCCTCATCGACGCGGTCGTCTTTGCAGCACCCGATGCGATGGGTGCCGCCGCGGGCGTTGCTCACCTGCGGGCGCTCGGACACGATGTGGTGGCGGTGTCCGGCCTTCTCACTCGCTCACCGTTGGCAATACGGGAGGCCGCCGGGGCAACCGGCCTGCCCGTACTGAACCTCGAGCACCTCAGCGACCCCGCCACAACAGGGCCCATCCTGGGGCTTGGCGACCTGATCAGCGAGGCCTCTGGGCCAGGCGGCGTGATCCCCATCGTCACATCCCGGACGGTCCGTCGGGCGGCGGCGCGCTCTGCGGGGCCCGAGCGAGTGCGACCGTCGACGAGGAAGGTGTTCGTGCTGGCAGGCGCTGGCGCGCCCCGCCCAGCGGGGGATGGCCAGTGATCCCCCGGAAAACTTTGTACAGGATCCGGCGCCGTGACTTCGCCATGGTCATCAGCATCGGGATCGGCGAAGTCGCGGCACTGGTCGCCTTCGCCGTCCTCCTCCGCAACGTCGTCAGCGCGCTAGCGCCCGGCGTGGTCGGAGCTGCGGCCCAGGCAGCATGGTCCGCGGCCATCGGCCAGTCCGCGCTCCTGTGCGCAGTCGCCGTGATTTACGGGGGGCTACGGACCGCCGAGTTCAACTTCTCTGAGCGAGCCGGCTACAGGATCGTCCGCGACCTGCGCATGGAGATGTATCGCCACCTGCAGGGAATGACCCAGCGGCAGTTCCAGGGCCGCGCCCGCGGCGGCCTCCTCCTGCGCTTCCTGGGCGACCTGTCGATGACCAGACTTTGGATCAGCCGCGGTGTACTCGGGGGGACCGTGGCCCTGGTGACCCTCGTCGGAACGCTCGCCGTGCTGTTGTTCTTCAACGTCTGGATGTCGCTGTCGATCATCGCTGTCCTGTGCATCGGGGCCGCGGTATCCCTGGGCGCGGGCCACGCGATGCGGCGGGCCACACGCGCCATGCGTCGTCGACGCTCGCTGGTCATGAGCAACATTGATGAACAGCTGAATGTTCGGTCCCTGGCGCAGGTCTTCGGGCGGACCGCCGGCGAATACGCGCGGCTGTCGCGCCAGAATGACGCCCTCACGCGTGCCCTGGTGAGGGTGGCCATGCTCCGCGGGTACATGCGGGGCACAGCCAGTACTTTCTCGATGCTGACTGTCGGTGCGGTGCTGATCACCGGGCTTTTCGAGGTGCGCCGGGGCGAGGCATCCATCGGCCTGGTGGTTGCCTTCATCGTCGTCTCCCGCCAACTGGCCGGCCCCATTCGTCGCCTCGGGCTGGCACACGACTATTGGCACCGCGCCCAGGTCTCCCAGCAGAAGCTCAGCGAATTCCTCCGCAGCTCCGGGCGAGACCTGGACGGAGAGGGTCTGGAGCGGTTGCGCGCCAGAAAGGGTGCTATCGAATTCGTCGCAGCGACGGTCACGGGCGCCCTGAGTGAGCTGAGCCTGACAATCGAGGCCGGTCAACTCGTCGCGGTGACCGGCGGCGGCGGCGCCGGAAAATCCACCATGCTCGGCCTCGTCGCGCGGCTGGTCGAACCCGACAGCGGGTCGATCATCATCGACGGACAACCACTGGACCAGACCACGGTGCGCTCGGTTGCCCGTCGGATCGGCATGGTCGGCCCCGACTTGCCCCTCGTGCGCGGCACGGTGAAGCGCAACCTCACCTACGGCATGCCCACTGCGACCCCGGAGGAAGTCGACCGCGTCCTGGCCTTGTGCGGCCTCGACCCGGTTCTCGCCGACCTGCCGGATGGCATCCATAGCTGGGTGACCGAGGGCGGGCGGAACCTGTCGGCCGACCAGCGGCAGCGAATCGCGCTCGGTCGCGCACTGATGGGAAACCCACCCATTCTGCTCCTCGATGAGCCAACGGACGGGCTGGATCGGTCCGGCGCTGAGGCCTTTGCCAGCCTGATGGTCCGGCATCAGGGCACTGTGCTGCTCGCCAGCCACGACCCCCGTGAAATCGCCCTCGCCGACACCGTCGTCGTGCTGGCCGGTGGTGAGCTGCAGCAGGTGATCTCCGGCGAGGACTATCGCGACCAGCTCTGGATGGCCGAACAGAGGGGGATCCGGTGGGAACCGACGCTCATCTCCTAACCGTGCGCGGCGTCGACGACGGCCCGGCGCTCGGGTATTCGGCCTTCGTGCCGGGAACCGCTGCCGCGACCACGCTCGTGCTGATCCACGGCAACAGGCGCCAGACCGGACGGATGTTCCGCGCGTTCCTGCCGCAGGCAATGGAGCTGGGCCTGGCGATCATCATCCCGACGTTCCCCAGGGACGGATTCCGCGGCTACCAACGCCTGTCCGGTTCCGCGGGCCCCCTCGCCGCACGCCACGCGCTCGACGATACCCTCGCGGACGCACAGGAGGCGCTCGGAATCGGCACCGCCGGCGTGGCCCTGTGCGGCTTTTCCGGCGGCGCGCAGTTCGCGCATCGATACGCGCTGTTCTCTCCCGGACGGATTGGCAGGCTCGTCGTCGCGTCGGCCGGTTACTACACGTACCTCGACCCGCGCCTCCGGTATCCCTACGGGGTCGGGCCGAGCGTCCTCTCGTGCGGCGAGGCTCCTGACGTGGACGAGTTCCTGCGGTTGCCCCTGCGCGTCCTGGTCGGCGATCGGGACGTGGATAGCGACAGGGGTCTTCGCGGGGGCGACGTGCTCGACCAATCCCAGGGGAATAACCGGCTGGCGCGCGCCATGCGCTGGGTCGACCACTTGGAAGCGACGGCGGCCGATCGCGGAATACCATCCCGTGTTTGCTTCGACGTGCTGCCCGGTGCCGCGCACTCCTTCAGCGGCGCCGTCCACCGGGGCAACCTGGTGGCCAGGGTCCTGGCATTCCTGCGCCCGAGTGCCGCCGCATCTGTCGATCCGGGCCCCCCGGAGGCGCTGTGAAGAACGCGCTGATCCGCGACCGCCTCGTGATGACCGTCTGTGCTCTCGCAGCGACCGGCATCCTCGTGGCGATGGCGTCCAACTTCGGCCCGCAGAGCAAACCGACGGTCGAATCGGTCAGTGGTCCGTCGGTTTTCGGTTCCGTCGACGTTCTGAACCTGCAGTTTCTGGGCGACACAATGATTGGCGACGGCGCCGTCCCCCTCGTGGCCGCCCAGGGCTACGACGCGCCGTTGAACGGCGTGCGGCCCCTGCTGGACGGCGACTTCGTCATCGCCAATGCTGAGGCCCCCATAGGCCTGCAAACGGTCCCCGCGAATCCCGGTAAGGCGTACTCGTACAACTCCGACCCGGAGGCCGCCGCGGCCCTCCGGCGCGCCGGTGTCGACGCGCTCGGGCTGGGAAACAATCATTCGATGGACATGGGGCTGCCGGGCCTTCAGGACACGATTAAATTCGCCTCTGCCAACGACCTGCTCACATTCGGAGCCGGCGCGGACCTGACAGAGGCGGAGCGCCCGCTGCTTGTCCGCTCCACGTTGGGCACTGTCGGGATCGTGGCACTCGGTGAGAACTTCGGCCAGGCCTCGAAAGCGTCCGCGGGCAATTCGGGAACCGTTGTCCTCAGTCCGGCGACGGTGCAACGAGGCATCGACCTCGCTCGTACCGCAGGCGCGGATTGGGTCATCGCCTATGTTCATTGGGGCGACAACTACCAGGATACGAACGCCCAGCAGAGGTACTGGGCCAAAATGCTCGTCGCTGCCGGCTACGACCTCGTTGTGGGCACCGGGCCGCACACCTCAGGGCCGATCGAATTCATCGGGTCGGTTCCGGTGGCATACAGCATCGGCAACTTCGTGTTCGGGGCTCCCGGTCGCTTCGCTTCCTTCGGGAAATCGGGGATCGGCCTGTCTCTGAACGTGAAACTGAGCCGGTCGGCGCCGACCTCGATCTCCGTGCGCTGCATCCTGGCCGACAATTTCGTCGTCGATTTCGTGCCGCAGGCATGCCCGGACGCGGTGACGCGGGCCGTGATGCCTCGGGTTAATCCTCGACTCTACGTGTACGACAACGCCGGACACATGGACTGCGATTGCCTTCGCCCAGTACGCAAAGATGAATAGTCGACTCGGAAATCGTTCCCAGCGCCTCCTCGCCGGCGCGCTGACGGTCAGCCTCGCGCTGCTCGGCTGCAGCCCGGTCCAAGTCCAAGTCAAAGACCAAGGAGAAGCAGTGCCCCCAACCACAAGCGCGACGGCCCAGCAAGGCACCCGGTTGATCGACGGCTCCGGAACCGGGGATTTCGAGTACGAGGGACCCGGCGCCCTCTCGGGACACCCGATCCGGGTATGGTACTCCGCGCCGCCGACCGATTCGGCAACTGCCGAGATTCTGATCGTGATGACCGGCACCCAACGTGACGGAGAACGATACCGCGCCGACTGGCTGCCCCTGCTGCAAGACAGGAACACGCTGTTACTCGTTCCAGAGTTTTCGGAAGACGAGTACCCCGGCGTCTGGTCGTACAACCTCGGCAAGATGCTCGACCGGCACGGTGACCCGCAGCCCCGCGACGACTGGGCCTTCAACATGGTTGAGGCCCTCTTTGACGCAGTCGTTGCCGACGTCGGGAGCACGGCGACCGGCTACGCGTTCTTCGGCCACTCCGCCGGAGCCCAGTTCGTCCACCGGTTCATCGAGTTCATGCCGAAGAACCGTGTCCGGATCGCCGTCGCGGCCAACGCCGGCTGGTACACCGTGATGGATGATTCCATCCCCTTCCCCTATGGCCTGGAGGAGGCCCCACGCGGAGTCAAGGATATGAAGGCGGCCTTTTCGTCCAAACTGACCATCCTGCTCGGGGCCGACGATATCGATCCGAAGGACGACTCCCTGCAACGGGACAACAAGACCGACAAGCAGGGAAAGAACCGTCTGGCACGCGGGCTGAACTTCTACGAACAGGCTCGGGAAGCGGCCGGAACGGAGACCTTCAATTGGCAATTGATCGTTGTGCCAGGAATCGCCCACTCCAACTTCGACATGGCTCGCGCGGCTGCGCCGCTCGTCCTCACGCCCACCGACGGCTCGAAATGATCGGGAACTCGCCTTCCCCGGTGTGACGCCCCACCCGTCCCATGCTCCGGGCCATCTATTTGTCATCGTGTTCGGGCGTGTTAACCCAGATCACACCGGCAACACTGATTGACTCTGGTTATCAACTGTGCGGGCGGGGCCGGCACATGGGCCGGACGGGAGTGCAATGTCGACACGGGCGAGCAGGCTATTCGGTACGGCGGCCGAAATAGGCGACCGTCGGCTCCGTGACCTCTCCGCCGGCGTGCGACGCGGCCTGTTCCGGAGCCTGCCCCTCGTGGTCATCGGCGCCATCGCGGTGAGCCTCGGCGTGGCGAGCCCGGCCGACGCAGCGACGATCGCTAAAAAGCCGCTCAAGAGCCCCAGCCCCACGCCCGAAACCGGGTCGCCGACGGATGCCTCGGCCTTTCGGCACGCGCCGCAGGGCGCGAGTGCAGCCACGTCGTCCGCCGCGGCGAAGGCGGCACCCCTGAAGTACGTTGTCGTCGACGGCGACACCGTCAGCGGCATCGGTGGCCGGTTCGGGCTGTCAACGGCATCCGTTCTTGCGCTCAACGGCCTCGGCTGGTCGGCGCTGATCTTCCCGGGCCAGGTGCTCACGCTCACGAGCCACGCGGCCCCGCGGGCCAAGGCCCCCGCGCAGCGACCCGCCGCCAGCGAAATCATCCGATACAAGATCCGGACCGGCGACACCATCAGCGGCATCGCGGCCTCCCACGGGCTGTCGACCTCCGCGGTCCTCAGCGCCAACGGGCTCGGCCGCAGCAGCCTCATCTTCCCCGGCCAGTCACTCGTGCTGCCAAGCCACGCCGGCACCGCCCCGGCCGGCAAGGTCGGCGCCGCGAAGCCCAGGATCAAACCGCAGACCGCTCCGGCCCAGGCGCCCGGCTTCTCGACGCACACGATCGCCGCCGGGGAGACCATCAGCGCCGTAGCCGCCGCCGCGGACGTGCCGGTGCAGGCGATCCTCGACGCCAACGGCCTCGGCTGGTCGAGCATCATCTATCCCGGCCAGGTCCTGAATATTCCCACCATCACGGCCCTCACCGCCGAAATGCGCGCCAACGCGGCCATCATCGTCTCGGTCGGCCGGGCCGCCGGCGCAAGCGAGCACGGCATTGTGATCGCCCTCGCCGCCGCCGCCCAGGAATCCGGGCTCCGCAACGTCAGGTACGGCGACCGCGACTCCCTGGGGCTGTTCCAGCAGCGCCCCAGCGCCGGTTGGGGTTCGGCGGCCCAGGTCATGGACCCGATCCGGGCCAGCCGCGCGTTCTTCGGCGGCCGCGACAATCCAAATCCACACATCACCCGCGGGCTGCTCGACATCCCCGGCTGGCAGACGATGAGCGTCACCGAGGCGGCCCAGGCCGTGCAGGTCTCCGCGTACCCGACCCACTACGCGAAATGGGAGGCATCCGCGCGCGCCTGGGCGGCCGCTCTCGGTTGATCGACGGCAGTCTGGCCCCCAAACGTGCGGCTCACGGTGTTTTATCGGGGTTCTGGCAGTCGGTATCCATAGACTCGACGAGTGAGTGATAGCCCAACCGATCCGATGATCGGCCGTTTAATAGACGGTCGCTATCAAGTGCGCTCGCGCATCGCGCGCGGCGGCATGGCGACGGTGTACCTCGC
>JBDTAA010000024.1:0-5583 GCA_039924805.1 Cryobacterium sp. | reverse complement strand
GCGGGCGGGTGCCGGGCTCGGCTGTCGCTCCATGCCGGCCGGGGAGAATCCCGGCGGCAACGATTGAAAGGACTCTAACAACGCCCCGTCGGGGCTCGCCCGAGTGTGACTGTATGTGTCGCGCCTGCACCGTCATCCGACCGCGCGTGCGGGCGAGCGGCGGCGCTAGCCGGTGACGGCGGGGACGCTCAGGTACGGCGTGAACTGCGTCTGGATCTCGGGCGTGACGAGGGCACTGACCTGGGTTCCGGTCTCCGCGTAGACGGTGGAGAGCACCTTGCCCTGGTCGTGCAGCAGAGCGATCAGGTCGCCGCGCTCGTACGGGATGAGCAGGTCCAGTTCGATCTGCGGGCTGGGCAGGATCTCGGCGACCGCAGCGAGCAGCTCATCTATGCCCTCACCGAGGTGAGCGGACACGAAGATGCCGCGGGGTTGCAGGCCGCGCAGCACGAGACGGTCGTCGTCGCCGATCAGGTCGCTCTTGTTGAAGACGACGAGCTCGGGGATGTCCCGGGCTCCGACCTCGCCGATGACGTCGCGAACGGTGGCCAGCTGGCTGACCGGGTCCGGGTGCGATGCGTCGACGACGTGCACGATGACGTCGGCGTCCGCGACCTCTTCGAGAGTGGATCGGAAGGCTTCCACCAGCTGGTGCGGCAGGTTGCGCACGAAGCCGACGGTGTCGGTGAGCGTGTACAACCGGCCGTCGGTGGTGGTTGACTTACGCACGGTGGCGTCGAGGGTGGCGAAGAGGGAGTTGTCGACGAGCACTCCGGCGCTCGTGATGCGGTTGAGCAGGCTCGATTTGCCGGCGTTGGTGTAGCCGACGATGGCCACGGATGGCACGGCGTTGCGCTTGCGGTTGGCCCGCTTCGCTTCGCGGGCCGGCTTCATCTCGAGGATCTGCTTGCGCAGCTTGGACATGCGGGTGTGGATGCGTCGACGGTCGAGCTCGATCTTCGTCTCGCCGGGTCCGCGGGAGCCCATTCCGGCCCCGGCGCCGCCCACCTGGCCACCGGCCTGGCGGGACATGGAGTCGCCCCAGCCGCGCAACCGCGGGAGCAGGTATTCGAGCTGGGCCAGTTCGACCTGCGCCTTGCCCTCGCGGCTCTTCGCGTGCTGGCTGAAGATGTCCAGGATGACGGCGGTACGGTCGATGACCTTCACCTTGACGACATCCTCGAGCGCACGCCGCTGGCTGGGGGCTAGTTCCGTGTCGGCGATGACGGTGTCGGCTCCGAGCGACTGCACGATGCCGGCCAGTTCCTGCGCCTTGCCCTTGCCGAGGTAGGTGCTGGGGTCGGGGTTTGCTCGGCGCTGCAAGAGCCCGTCGAGCACTGTGGCGCCGGCGGTTTCGGCCAGCGCGGACAGCTCACGCATGGAGTTCTCGGCGTCGAGGACGGTGCCCTGGGTGTAGATGCCGATGAGCACGACATTTTCGAGGCGAAGCTGGCGGTACTCGACCTCGGTGACGTCTTCGAGCTCCGTCGAAAGGCTGGGCACGCGTCGGAGCGCGTTGCGGTCCTCGCGGTCCTGCTGCACTCCGTCGTGATCGCCGTTCGACGTCTCCGCCTGCAGCGCCTGCGCGGAGCCGCTGCGGAAGAGCGCGTAGCCGGACGCGCGGGTCTCGGCGCTGGCGAGTACTCGTGCTACGACGTCGTCGTCCTGGGGACCCTCTGGTTCAGTCATCGCTTTAACCCTAGTTCCTCCAACCGCGATACGTTCTCTTCTATGGCAGCAGAGCACTACTTTTCCGCGGCATCAGAGACCTCCCTGAAACTGCGCACCGTGACGGTGGAACTGGCCGGGCAGACCCGTGAGGTCACGACCGCCAACGCGGTCTTCAGCCCCGACCACATCGACACCGGCACCCAGGTGCTGCTGGCGAACACGCCTCCACCGCCGCCGAGCGGCGACTTCCTCGACCTGGGCTGCGGCTGGGGTCCGATCGCCCTGCACCTGGCCCTCAACTCGCCGCACGCGACGGTGTGGGCGGTCGACGTGAACGAGCGTGCGCTGGACCTGGTGCGCAGGAATGCTGCCTCGCTCGGCCTGACGAATATCCAGGCCGTGCTGCCGGCCGATGTTCCGGCCGAGGTGTCGTTCCGGGGCATCTGGTCGAACCCGCCCATCCGGGTGGGCAAGAGCGAACTGCATGGATTGCTCCGGGCCTGGCTGCCCCGACTGCAGCCGGAGGCGGACGCCTGGCTCGTCGTGCAGCGAAACCTCGGTTCCGATTCACTGCACCGCTGGCTGGAGGGTGACCTGCCCGCGGAGTTCACGGTCGACCGGGCGGCCATCAGCAAGGGGTTCCGCGTTCTGCACGTGCAGCGGAGCACGCCAGCGGTGGCAGAGGCCTAGGCCAGCCTGAAGATCCCGTCGAAGACGAGTTCGGCCGGCCCCGAGAGGGAGACGTGTTCGCCGTCCTCGGTCGGGAACATGCGCACGCCGAGCACGCCCCCGGGCAACTCGACCCGCCATTGGTTGGGGGCGCCTGCCCCCGCCCAGTGCCTGGTGGCCAGTGCCGCGGCCGCCGCTCCGGTTCCGCAGGATAGGGTTTCGCCGCTTCCGCGCTCGTGCACGCGCATTCGGATCCGGCCGACCCCGTCGACAACGAGCGGGTCGTGGGGCACGACGAATTCGACGTTGGCGCCGTCGGCCGGTTCCGGGTCGAGCTGCGGGATGTAGTTGAGGTCGGCGGCGTCGAGCTCATCGTCGTCGGCGAGGGCCACGACAACGTGCGGGTTGCCGACGTTGATACCGAGGCCCGGCCGGGCGACGGCGAGGTTCTTGGCCCTCACCAGCGGTTCCCCGCCATCGAGGCGCCACCGCCCGAGGTCGACCTGGTAGCCGGTGTGGTTGCGCTGCACATCACGCACTCCCCCTCGGGTGCCGATCGGGAGGGTCTCGCCGGCACCCAGCTCGGCCAGGCCCTGCTCGATCAGGAAGCGGGTGTAGACACGGATTCCGTTGCCACACATCTCCGACGGCGTACCGTCGGCGTTCCAGTAGTCCATGAACCACTGCGCCTCGGAGTCCTCGGTCAGGGCCGCGGCGCCGTCGGCGAGGTGGCGCGATTGGACCGCGCGGATGATGCCGTCGCCGCCGATGCCGAACTGGCGGTCGCAGACGGCCCGGATCTGCTCGGGGGTGAGTTCGATCTGCCCGTCGGGGTCGGCGAACAGCACGAAGTCGTTGCCGGTGCCCTGGCCCTTGGTGAAGTGGAGATCGATGCCCATGGACCCAGTTTAGGCGGCCGAGTTCAGGCGGCCGAGTTCATGCGGCCGAGTTCAGGCGGCCGAGTTCAGGCGGCCGAGTTCATGTCGCGGCGCCCAGGTGGCTCAGCGCCTGCTCCGACCGGTCGGCGGAGCCCGCGTCGATCCAGTGCGTGTGCGGGTCGCGTTTGAACCAGCTCACCTGTCGCCGCGCGTAGCGCCGCGTGAACTGCTGGGTCGTTTCGATGGCCTCTTCGCGGGTCAGGGTCCCGTGCAGCTGGCCGAGCGCCTGGGCGTAGCCGATGGCGCGGCTGGCCGTCACGCCGGTCTCGATCCCGGCCGGAATGAGCCCCTCCACCTCATCGACGAGCCCCTCAGCCCACATGGTTTCGACGCGCGCGTCGAGGCGTGGGGTGAGGTCCTCGCGCGGGGTGCGGAGCCCGAGGGTGACCGCCGGACGCCAGTAGACCGGTTCCCCTGGCAGCGCTGCGAGGTGCGGCGCCCCGGTGAGTTCGACCACTTCGAGGGCACGAACAAGTCTCCGGCCATTGCTGGCCCCGATCCGGGACGCGGCATCGGGGTCCACGGCCTTCAGCCGGGTGTACATGGCGCCGGGCCCCTGCTCGGCCAACTCGGCCTCGAGCCGGGCACGCAGCTCGGGGTCGGTGCCGGGGAACTGGAAGTCGTAGACGACGGATGAGACGTAGAGCCCGGAGCCGCCGACGAGGATGGGCACCGCACCGCGGGCGGCGATGGCCTCGATGGCCGCGCGCGCCTCGCGCTGGTAGTTGGCGACCGTGGCCTCGTCGGTGACGTCAAGCACGTCGAGCAGGTGGTGTGGGATGCCGCGTCGCTCGTCGACGGGCAGCTTCGCCGTGCCGATGTCCATGCCGCGGTAGAGCTGCATGGCGTCGGCGTTGACGATTTCGACGGGCCGGCCGTCGGACGCGAGGCGTTCGGCCAGGTCGAGCGACAGGGCCGATTTTCCGGTGCCGGTCGGCCCGACAATGACGACGAGCACGGTCGCTAGCGTTCGCCGTCGGTGACGTCGTAGATGGGGATGGTGGACGACCCGCTGCGCAGTCGCAGCGTGGGCAGGCCGAGCGACACCGGTCCCGTGCCGCTCCCCGCCCCGCCGGTGGGCGCAGGCACGCCACAGGACTCGGCCTCGAGCCGGTCCCAGGCGTCGCCGGCGATGGTACTCCGGATGCTCAGTGGGGCGCCGTCGGGCGAGTCGGCGATCAGGTGGAAAGGGAACGCCTGGGTGACCGTGACCGTGACCATGTCTCCCGGGCGTGGACGCGCGGATCCGGCCGGGACGTCGAAGTGCACGAGTCGGCTGTCCGGCGCGCGGCCGCTCATCCGGTGGGTATCGGCGTCCTTGCGGCCCTCACCGTTGGCGACGAGGAGTTCGACCTCGCGGCCCACCACGGCCTGGTTCTCCTCCCAGGAGATTCGGTCCTGGAGCGCCGCCAGGCGTTCGTACCGTTCCTGGACGACGGCCTTGGGGACCTGGTCGGGCATGGTCGCGGCCGGCGTGCCGGGGCGGACGGAGTACTGGAAGGTGAAGGCCGTCGCGAACCGCGCCTCTTCGACCACGCGGAGGGTCTCCTGGAAGTCCTCCTCCGTCTCGCCGGGGAAGCCAACGATGATGTCGGTGCTGATCGCGGCGTCGGGCATCTGCGCCCGGACGCGGTCGAGGATGCCGAGGAATTTCGTGGAACGGTAGGAGCGCCGCATGGACTTGAGGATGCGGTCGGACCCGGACTGCAGCGGCATGTGCAACTGAGGCATGACAGCGGGGGTCTCCGCCATGGCGTCAATGACGTCGTCGGTGAAGGCGGCGGGGTGCGGGCTGGTGAAGCGGATGCGTTCGAGCCCCTCGATCCGACCGGCCGCACGCAGCAGCTTGCCGAAGGCGAGCCGGTCGCCGAATTCGACCCCGTAGGAGTTGACGTTCTGGCCGAGCAGGGTCACCTCGATGGCGCCGTCGTCGACGAGGGCCTGGATCTCGGCGAGGATCTCCCCCGGGCGGCGGTCCTTCTCCTTGCCGCGGAGGGCGGGGACGATGCAGAACGTGCAGGTGTTGTTGCAGCCGACCGAGATGGAGACCCAGCCGCTGTAGCTGGAATCCCGCTTCGTGGGAAGGGTGGACGGGAACGTCTCGAGGGACTCGAGGATCTCAAGCTGTGCCACGCCGTTGTGGCGGGCGCGTTCGAGCAGGCTGGGCAGCGCGCCCATGTTGTGGGTGCCGAAGACGACGTCCACCCACGGCGCCTTGGCCAGGATCGTGTCCTTGTCCTTCTGGGCCAGGCAGCCACCGACGGCGATCTGCATGCCGTCGTGGCGTCGCTTGACGGATGCCAGG
>JBDTAA010000023.1:0-12354 GCA_039924805.1 Cryobacterium sp. | reverse complement strand
CGAGCACGCGCAGTGCGGGGCGGCGCAGGGCCAGGGCCGCCGCGAGCACGCCTGTGCCGCAGCCGAGGTCGACGGCTGCCGCCGCATCCGGCTTCATCTGGTCGAGGAACTCGAGCAGATAGCGCGTGCCGATGTCGACGGTGGTGCCGGCGAATGCCGCTCCGTGCGCGCAGACGGCGAGGCCAAGGTCGGCGTGGCTCTCCGTGCGCGGCCAGCCCGGTTCGGTCGGCACGGGCGTCGAGGCGATGAGCACGCGGGACTTCTGCCGCGCCGGCGACACGTTCAGCTCGCCGAAATGGCGCGCCAGAATCTCGTTCATGGCCGTGGTCATGTGCTTGATCCGGCCGCCGGCGAACACGCGCACGCCCGGCGCAGCGTATCGCGCGACGGTTCCGGCGAGTTCGTCGAGCGCCGAGAGGCTCCGTGGCAGTTGCAGCAGCACGACCCGCGCCCCGGCGAGGAGCTCCTCCCCCAACCCGAGCGAGCGATACACGTCTGACAGGCCGAGGTCCGCGGCGTTCTGGGCCAGCGCCAATTCACCGGACAGCGAGTCCTGGTGGGTGCGGATGCCGCGCGCGCCGGCGATGGCCGCGGCGCCGAGAGTGAGGGCCCCGTAGTGGTCCTCGAGCACGACGACCTCGCCGGCACCGGCCGATCCCAGTGCCGCGGCTGCCTCGTCGAGGATCAGCCGGTCGCTCGCGTCGACGGCGAAGAGGTTGTCGGCCTCGACATCCGGGTAGCGCCGGAGCCGGTCGAAGGAGAAGTCAGTCACTCACCAAGGCTAACCGCGCCACTCGCCCGTGCCGCTCGCCGTCGCGAACCCGGCCCTGGCCCTGGCCCTGGCCCTGGCCAACGACCATGCCACGCCGCGACTTGGAGTGCCGCGGGCGAGGAGGCCGCCGACGCGGGATGCCGCGGGCGAGAAAGCGCGGCGGCGCAGGGGACGAACGCTAGCCCTGGTCGAGCGGTCGCCAGATGACGACCTGGTTCGAACGCCGCACGCGCGTGCCGGCCCGCATCGAGATGACCTCACCGGCCGAGCCGGCCGCGAAAACGCGGCGGCCCGGACGGTTGAGTAGCTCATCGGCCAGCGCGGACTCGAGCTCACGTACCCGTGATTCGAGTCCGCGCACGCGGTCTTCGAGTTGGATGATGCGCCGGATGCCCTCCAGGCTCACGCCCTGGGCGCCCAGCTGGGCCACCTCCCGCAGCTTCGCCACGTCCCGCATGGAATAGCGACGCGACTTGCCCGGTGTGCGCTCGGGACTGACCAGACCCAGGCGATCGTATTGGCGCAGGGTCTGCGGGTGCATGCCCGCCAGCTCTGCCGCCATCGAGATCACGAAAACCCGGGTGTTCTCGTCCATGGTCAGTCCTTTGCCCTCGCCAGAAGATCCTCGCGCGGGTTTTCCCTGGGCAGGGCCTCTGCGAAGGCTTCGAGCCTCTCCTGGGCTTCCTTGGAGAGGTGCGACGGCACGGCCACCTGCACTTCGGCGAGAAGATCGCCGGTGCCCTTGGATGACGTGACCCCGCGTCCCTTGACGCGCAGAATCCGTCCGCTCGGGGTGCCGGGCGCGACCCGCAACTTCACCGGGGGCCCGCCAACGGTCGGCACTTCGATCGTCGCCCCGAGGGTCGCCTCGACGAACGTGATGGGCACCGTGACCCGCAGGTTCAGGCCGTCGCGCTCGAAGACCGGGTGCTTGCGCACCGTGATCGTGAGCACGATGTCGCCCTGCTCGCCGCCGTCGGGGCTCGGCTGGCCCTTGCCGCGCAGCTTGATCTTTCCACCGTCGGCCACGCCGGCAGGAATCTTGACCTTGATCGGCCGGCCATCCTGCGTCTGCAGCGTGATCTGGTCGCCGTGCACGGCGGTGATGAAGTCGATGGTCGCCGTGGCGACCACATCGTTCCCCCTGGTCGGGCCCCCGTAGCCGCGGAAGCCACCGCTGGGGCTGCCGAATCCGCCGCCGCGCCCGAAGACGCCGCCGAGGATGTCGTCGAACCCGCCCTGCTGGAAGCTGTAGCCCTGCTGCCGGCCACCGCCGCCGCCGCCGCCGAACATGCCTCCAAAGACATCCTCGAAGCCGCCGGCCTGCCCCGCGCCGCCCGGGGCGGTGAAGCGAGCTCCACCGCCCATGGCGCGCACGGCGTCGTACTCCTTGCGCTGTTCGGGGTCGCCGATGACGGCATGCGCCTCGCTCAGTTCCTTGAACTTCTCCTCGGCCGCCGGATTGCCCGGATTCGCATCCGGGTGATACTTGCGGGCGAGCTTGCGGTAGGCCTTCTTCAGCTCTGCCGGTGAGGCATCCTTGGCGACGCCGAGGATCTTATAGAAGTCCTTATCGAACCAATCCTGGCTAGCCATCGCTCGGTACCTGAACGACGACCTTCGCCACGCGCAGCAGACTCGAGCCCAGGTAGTACCCGGTCTCGACGACGTCCGCGACCGTTTCCGAGTCGACATCCGGGCTCGGCAGCTGGAAGATCGCCTCGTGCATGGTCGGATCGAAGGGTTCCCCGACCGTACCGAAAGGCTTCAGGCCCAGGCGCTCGACGGATGCGCGCAGCTTGGCGGCGATCGTGGCGAACGCCGAGTCGCCTTCCAGGTCGCCGTGCTTTTCGGCCCGACCGAGGTCGTCGAGCACCGGGATGAGCACCTTGACGATCTCCCCGGTGGCGCGCTCGCGCTCCACCTCACGGTTCGCCTCGGTGCGCCTGCGGTAGTTCGCGTATTCCGCGGTCACCCGCTTGAGGTCGGCGAGGTGTTCGCTCGTCGGGTCGGCGATCTCGGCCTCTGCCGCGTCCAGGATGTCCTGGACAGTCAGCTCGTCTTCTTCGATGCCGTCGGCGGGGGCTGCCTCCGCCTCGGCGGCACCCTCTTCGGGTACCACCTCAGCCTCGATGATCTCCTCGCCGGCGACCGGCTCGTCCTCTGGACGCTTTTTGTCGCCTGCCATTACTTCTTCGCCTCGTCTTCGTCGTCCACGACCTCGGCGTCGACGACGTCTTCGTCAGACTCGGCGGGCTGTTCGGCGCCGGCTTCTGCGGAATCGCCGGCGGAAGCATCCGCCTGGGTCTTCGCGTACAGCGCCTCGCCGATCTTGCCCTGGCTCTCGCCCAGCTTGTCGAACGCCGTCTTCACGGCGTCGTCATCCTCACCGGCGAGCGCGGACTTGAGCGCGTCGACGTCGGCGTGCACCTCGGACTTGACGTCCTCCGGCAGCTTCTCGTCGTTCTCCTTGAGCAGCTTCTCGATCGAGTACGCGAGCTGCTCGGCCGTGTTGCGGGTCTCGGCTGTCTCGCGGCGGCGCTTGTCCTCGGCTGCGTGCTCTTCGCCCTCGCGCACCATGCGCTCGATGTCTTCCTTGGCCAGCGACGAGCCGCCGGTGATGGTCATCGACTGCTCCTTGCCGGTGCCCTTGTCCTTGGCGGACACGTGCACGATGCCGTTGGCATCGAGGTCGAAGGTGACCTCGACCTGAGGGATGCCGCGAGGGGCCGGCGCGATGCCGGTCAGCTCGAACGTGCCCAGGTTCTTGTTGTCGCGGGTGAACTCGCGCTCACCCTGGAAGACCTGGATCGCCACGGACGGCTGGTTGTCGTCGGCCGTGGTGAAGGTCTCGCTGCGCTTGGTCGGGATCGCGGTGTTGCGCTCGATCAGGCGCGTCATGATGCCGCCCTTGGTCTCGATGCCGAGGCTCAGCGGGGTGACGTCGATGAGCAGAACGTCTTTGCGCTCGCCCTTCAGCACGCCCGCCTGCAGGGCAGCGCCCACGGCGACGACCTCATCCGGGTTGACGCCCTTGTTCGGGTCCTTGCCGCCGGTCTCTGCCTTGACGAGGTCGTAGACGGCGGGCATACGCGTCGATCCACCGACGAGCACGACGTGGGCGATGTCCTCGACCTTGATGCCGGCCTCACGGATGACGTCCTGGAACGGCTTCTTGGTGCGGTCGAGCAGGTCTTCGGTCATCTTCTCGAACTGGGCGCGGGTGAGCGTCTCGTCGAGGTTGGCCGGGCCGTTCTCGGTCAGGGAGAGGTAGGGCAGCTGGATGCTGGTCGACATGCTCGACGACAGCTCCTTCTTGGCCTGCTCGGCGGCTTCCTTGAGGCGCTGCTTGGCGATCTTGTCCTTCGAGACGTCGACGCCGGTGGTTTCCTTGAACTTCTTGATCAGGTGCTCAACGATGCGCTGGTCCCAGTCGTCGCCGCCGAGCTTGTTGTCGCCGGCGGTTGAGCGCACCTGGATGGTCGAGAACTCGTCGTCCTTGCCCACCTCGAGGAGGGAGACGTCGAACGTTCCGCCTCCAAGGTCGAAGACCAGGATGAGCTCGTCTTCCTTGCCCTTGTCGAGGCCGTAGGCCAGGGCTGCCGCGGTCGGCTCGTTGATGATCCGGAGCACGTTGAGCCCGGCGATCTCGCCGGCCTCCTTGGTGGCCTGACGTTCCGCGTCGTTGAAGTAGGCGGGAACCGTGACGACGGCATCCGTGACGGTGTCGCCCAGGTAGGATTCGGCGTCACGCTTGAGCTTGGCGAGGATGCGGGCCGAGATCTCCTGCGGGGTGAACTTCTTATCGTCGATGGCGACGTTCCAGTCGGTGCCCATGTGGCGCTTGACCGACGCGATGGTGCGGTCGACGTTGGTGACGGCCTGGCGTTTGGCGGTCTCGCCGACCAGCACCTCAGCGTCCTTCGTGAATGCGACCACCGATGGGGTCGTACGGAATCCTTCGGCGTTTGCGATGACGGTGGGTTCTCCACCCTCGAGGACGGCCACCACCGAGTTGGTGGTTCCGAGGTCGATGCCTACTGCACGAGCCATGTGAACGTTCTCCTTCAAAAAATAAATGTTGCCCAGTTCCATTTCACGAACTTGAGCGTTGCAGACTCAAGTGTGACGGCGACGGAAACGAGTGTCAAGTTGCGCAGCTGAAAGTTGAGTGTGAACGGCTCAACTTTCGCTGTGGCGGCTGGAACGTTCGGCAAACTCGTCGCCGAACCGCGCGACGGTTCGGCGACCCAGCCACTAGCCTGTTCGCATGACCGACCCGCTCGTCATCGCCGACAACGACGCCAGCCCCCCGCCCGCCCGGGCGCACGTCGTTGCCTGGGCATTCTGGGACTGGGGATCCGCCGCCTTCAACGCGGTGGTAACCACGTTCGTCTTCACGGTCTACATCACGGGTTCCGCCTTCGGCGACAAGGATGTCATCTCGGCCCAGCTGGGCTGGGCGCTGGCCATCGCCGGATTCCTGATCGCCGTGCTCGCGCCCGTCACCGGGCAGCGCTCCGACACCGCGGGGCGGCGCAAGTTCTGGCTCGGCGTGAACACGTTCATCGTCGTCGCGCTCACCGGGGCAATGTTCTTCGTCGAGGCCTCCCCCGCCTTCCTGCTGCTCGGGCTGTTCCTGGTCGCGGCCGGCAACGTCTTCTTCGAATTCGCCGGCGTCAACTACAACGCCATGCTCGCGCAGGTGTCGACGCCGCGCACGATCGGCAAGGTCAGCGGCTTCGGCTGGGGCATGGGCTACCTCGGTGGGATCGTGCTCCTGCTCATCGTCTACTTCGGCTTCATCCAGCCAGACGTGGGCCTGTTCGGGGTGACCAGCGAGAACGGCCTGGCCGTGCGGGTCTCGATGCTCATCTCCGCCGCCTGGTTCGGGCTCTTCGCGCTTCCCGTGCTGCTGCGGGTGCCCGAATACCGCTCGCCGCAGGCCGCCAGGCGCGAGCGGGTCGGCTTCTTCCGCTCGTACGCGGTGCTCGGCCACGACATCGCCAGACTCTGGAAGACGAGCCGACAGACCGTCTACTTCCTCATCGCCAGCGCCATCTTCCGGGACGGCCTGGCCGGAGTGTTCACCTTTGGCGGGGTGCTCGCGGCATCCGTCTTCGGGTTCTCGGCCGGCGAGGTCATCATCTTCGCGATCGCCGCCAACGTGGTGGCCGGCATCGCCACCATCAGCGTCGGCGCCCTCGACGACCGGCTCGGCGCGAAGCCGATCATCGTCACGGCCCTCGTGGGGCTCATCGTCTGCGGCAGCCTCGTCTTCTTCCTGCACGACGGCGGGCAGGTCGTGTTCTGGACCGCGGGCCTGGCCCTCACCCTCTTCGTCGGCCCTGCGCAATCGGCGAGCCGCACCTTCCTCGCCCGCCTGATCCCGCCGGGCCGCGAGGGGGAGGTCTTCGGCCTGTACGCGACAACCGGCCGGGCCGCGAGCTTCCTCGCGCCGACCGCGTTCGCCCTGATGGTGACCCTCTTCGGCGCCACCTACTGGGGAATCCTCGGCATCGTGCTCGTGCTGGTCCTCGGCCTGCTTTTCCTGCTGCCCGTCACCGCAAAGCAGCGACAGATCAGCTGACCGCCGAGCGCTCCGAGCTCGCCGCCCCACCGAAACGACGGAGATCCTCACCGCCAGGCCGCCTCAGTAGCCCGAATGGCGCCTATGGCGCACAATGTCCGTCGTTTTCGACAGTGGCGCGCGGCGCGGGTGGGCGTCAGACTGGACCGATGACACTCTCTCAGCTCCAGAAGGCCGAACTCCTCCACTCCCTGCACGTGCCGGGCACGCCGCTCATCGTGACGAACGTGTGGGACGCGATGACCGCGAAGGTCGTGGCGGCCGCGCCGGGCGTGAAGGCGCTGGCCACCGCCTCCCACTCGATTTCGAATGTGCGCGGGCTGCCGGACGGCGAGGGGATCACCGTCGACGAGGCGATCATCGCCGCGCGCATCATCGCGGGCGCGGTCGACCTGCCCGTCTCGGTCGACTTCGAAAAGGGCTACGCCCCGGATGCCGCCGGCATCACCCGCAACGTGCGCCGACTGATCGAGGAGTCAGGCGCCGTCGGTCTTAACATCGAGGACTCGATCGGGGCCCCGAAGGCTCCCCAGTTCGACATTGAGACCGCGGCCGCCCGGGTCGCGGCGGCCCGCGCGGCAGGTGACGCGACCGGGATCCCGCTCGTGATCAACGCCAGGGTCGACACGCTCGCCGGAGGCGGCGACTGGGACGAGGCCGTCGCCCGCGCCAACGCGTACCTGAACGCCGGCGCCGACGTGATCTTCTTCCTCGGGCTCGGCGACGAAGACAAGGTCACGCGCGCCATCGAGCAGGTGAACGGGCGAATCTCGGTCATCGGACACCCCGGCGGCGTTCCGCTGGCTCGCCTGGCCGAGCTCGGCGTGTCCAGGGTGAGCTTCGGGCCCAAAACCCTGGCCCTCACGCTCGCCGCACTCCAGCGAGCGGCCACGAACCTCACGGCTCTCGGCGACTACCCCGACGACCTCGGCTTCCCCTTCTCCCTGTAGCCGGCGAGCCGGCCTCAGTGGATGCGGACGCCCTCGTTGCGGGCGACGAGGAGCCAGCTGGCACCCTCGTCGTTCGACACCCAGCCCTCCCAGGTGAACGTCTCGGCGGTGATCGAGGTGAAATTCCAGCGGATCGGGCGGCCGTCGGTTCCCGTGCCGTCCTGCCGCACGCCGTGCCGGTGTGCGGTCGCAATGAGGTGGCAGTACTCCCCCAGCGTCGGCGCCGCGAAGTTGACCCGCCACGCGCCGGCATTCGGGTCATAGACCCGGATGCCGGTCGCGACGGTCTCGAATCCGGAAGCGTGCTTGGCGCTGGCAACGACCTCGACGTCCTGCACGGCTCGGCCGTCGAGGATGAACTTCACGATCCAGGTGAACTCGCGCTCGCTCCACTCGTCGGTTGCCTCGTCGAGCCGCGAACTCGTCGTCGACCACGAGCCGACGAGCTGGCCGAAACGGCGCATCCGGCCGGGGTACTCCGGCGTCGGTCCCGGCGCGATGAGCGCGCTGGCGAAGTCAGGCAGTGCGGAGGACATGCACCGATTTTAGCCCGGCCCATGTTGCATCCGTGTGAACGCGGCTACGCGCGGTTCTCGTTGGTGCCCTCCCCCGCGCTGACCCGGCTGACCTGGATCTTCACCCGGTCGACGGTCTCGCCGACGGTGTCTGAGCCGAGGTGGGCGGCTATGGCATCGAGGATGCGCCGGCACACGTCGGCGGCCGGGCTCGCATCTGTGATCGCGACGCTCACCGCGACGCTGACCCCACCCTCAGAATTGTTCACCGCGATCGGCTCCCCCACCGGCTGCCCGGTCACCGTCGCCACGAGGTCGGCCGCGGCGGCCAAAGCGGTCGGGCGCGCGTCGTAGACCTGCACCACCCCGTCGATCGATTTCACCAGGTCGGTCAGCTGCCTTGAGACATCTGCTGGCGTCATTGGTCGGGCTCCGGCTCGTCCCGGTCGAGGGTCACGTCGGTTATCGTGACATCGATTGCGGCGAGGGAAAGCTCCGTGTGCCGGCGGAGCGAGCGTGCGATGTCCGCGCGGATACGACTCGCGGCCGCCGGAAGGGGGTCGCCCCACCGCACGCTGGCCTCAACGGCGACGGTGATTTCGCTGCCGGGCACCGTGACATCCCCGTCGAGCCGGCACCGGCCGATCAACGCGCCCGGCACGGAATCGCCCGCCGCACGGATGAGGCCGCGCACGGCCCCTTCCGTGATGCTGAACTCGGCGCTCGGGCTCGGCGACGTGAGTGGAATGGATCTTCCGGCGCGAGCTTCGATGTGGATATTGGTCAGGATGCGCGAGACCCAGCTGTCGTCCCTTGCCGGCTCGGCGTCGGCATCTGCCTGGAGCAGGCCGCCGGCCACCGCACGGAATCGGAGCAGGGATTCGAGCGCGAGCTGGTGCGCGGGCGAGCGGTCCAGCAGCTCCTGCGGTGGGTTTTCGCCTTTGTCCAGGTACTGGCTGAGGTCGGCGATGATGTCTTCCGACTTTTCGTTTTCCTCGGTGTTGGGTGTTGTCATCGCCATTCCTCCATTTCTTCCACGAGTTTCCGTCGCGCCCGAGCCAGGTGTCCGCGCACGGTGGAGGGAGGGACCTTGAGCTGTTCCGCGATGTCGTCGTAACTGTATCCGCCCATTTCG
Source organism: Cryobacterium sp. (assembly GCA_039924805.1). Lineage (GTDB taxonomy): Bacteria > Actinomycetota > Actinomycetes > Actinomycetales > Microbacteriaceae > Cryobacterium. The sequence goes on along the minus strand of JBDTAA010000023.1, from coordinate 3,392 downwards.
CGCAGCAGCCAGCACTGGCGCTGCGTCTCGCTGAGCCTGCCCAGCACGGAGGAGATCATGTCCCATTGCGAGTCGGTCTCAACGCGATGGTGCGGGGTGTCCGACTCGGGCGCCTCGACGTCCCAGTCCTCGAGCGGCGCGTGGTCGCGCCGCGCTCGAATCCGGTCGATGGCCTTGTGGCTGGTGATCCGCATCAGCCATGCCTTGACCGCGCCGAGGTCCTTCAGCGTCGGCAGCTGGTCCCACGCGGTGATGAACGCCTCCTGCACGACGTCATCGCTTTCACTGGTTGCCCCGAGCACCCGGGTGGCATACGCCCGCATCAGCGGCCCGTGGCGGCGGACCAGCACCTCGAAGGACCGCACGTCCCCGTCAATGGCGCGGCCGGCGAGCACGCCGTCGGGTGCCTCGGACAGACGCAGGCTGTTATCCAACAGCGCCATCGGAAACCCCCTTTCAAACTTTTTTCGTGCGATTCCGTGACGAATACGCGCCGAATTGCGTCTTACTAGTGATCATCCCGTCATTCGGTTTCCCGAGTGACCGGTTCCCATTCTTACAAGGAGTTGAGCACAATGGTTGACACCGCACCTGCCACACTCGACACGAGCGGCACGATCACCGGCACAACCGTCATCACCGACGGAGCTATCGCCAAGATAGTCGGCATCGCGGCGCGCGAGGTTTCCGGCGTTCACACGCTGACCGGCGGCGCGGGCCCCCTGGGCGTCATCCGCGGTGCCATCGTCGGTGGCGACCTCGGCCAGGGCGTGAGCATCGCGGTCTCAGACTCCCAGGTCGCCATTGAGATCTCCCTGGTCGCCGACTACCCGGTTCCGCTGCACAAGGTGGCGGCCGATGTACGAGCCGCCGTCATCGCGGCCGTCGAGTCCCTCGTCGAAGTGCAGGTTACCGAGGTCAACGTGACCGTCAAAGACGTGCACCTCGCTTCCGACGACGACACCGGCAGCACCGACAGCACAGGCAGCACCGGCCAGGCGGGGGTCCGCGAGTGATCGAGCACGAAACGGATCTGGGCACCACCCGGATCAGCGCGCGCGCACTCACCCGCCTCGCCACCGCCGTCGCCGCCTCATACCTGGATCTGGCGCCGGACAAGGTCGGCGTCACCGTAGCCCGGCCCGATGGCCGGATCGAATTCACGGTGAGCGCGCCCCTCCCGGCGGCCACGGTGATCGACCGCGTGCAGGAGCAGATCCGCATCGATGCCAGCGACCTCATCGGTTCGAGCATCGGCCGCGTCTCGGTGCGGGAGAGCAGCGCTCCCCAGGCTGCGGCGCTGGCCGGCACGTTCCTGACCCAGGTGCGCACGCACTACCGCAGGGATCCCGTTCGCCTTGTGGGTCTCCTCGCCGTTGGCCTCACCTCGGTCGGCGTGCTCGCGGGCATTCTCGCCCGCGCGATCTCCCGCAAGTAGCGCCCCCCACCCACTTCCGCGGCACAGCCATGTCGGTCGTGCCCTTCCCTGAAAACACAACCCCTAGAGAAAGAGAGGCCCCCATGGGCGCATCAGAAAAGATCAACAACGAAGCCGACGACCTCAAAGGCAAGGTCAAGGAGGGCTACGGCAAGGCAACCAACGACGACTCGGCGGTTGCCGAGGGCAAGGCCGACCAGGCCGGTGCCAGCCTGAAAAAGGCCGGCGAGAACGTCAAGGACGCCTTCAAGAAATAGGTTCTCTGCGTCTTAACCAGCACGTTCACATCATCGAACAAAGGACACCCCCATGGGCTTCATCGCATTCCTCATCCTCGGACTCATTGCCGGCGCGATCGCAAAGGCTATCCTGCCCGGCCGCCAGGGCGGCGGTTGGCTGATTACGCTCATCCTGGGCGTCATCGGCGCGTTCCTTGGCGGATGGCTCGGCTCGCTTCTCTTCGGCGTTCCGCTGACCGATTTCTTCTCGATCTCCACGTGGCTTCTCGCCATCGGCGGTTCGATCATCGTGCTGTTGGTCTACGGCGCGGTGTTCAGCCGCCGCAGGGCGTAGCTCCCGGCCGCCAAGGCCGCCACAAAGAGACCGTCGGCCCACCGAGATTTCGGTGGGCCGGCGGTTCGTGCGTCACGGTTCGGCGGGTTACTCGCCGGAGCTGCCGGCGTTGCCGGCGCGGACATCCGTGCGGTGAAAACCCTGGAACGAGCGAGAGGCCGTCGGCCCACGCTGGCCCTGGTAACGGGAGCTGTACTCGCCCGATCCGTAGGGCCGCTCGGCCGGCGAGCTCAGCTGGAAGAAGCACAGCTGGCCGATCTTCATGCCCGGCCACAGCTTGATCGGCAGGGTTGCCACGTTGCTGAGCTCGAGGGTGACGTGCCCGGAGAAGCCGGGGTCAATGAAGCCGGCCGTCGAATGCGTGAGCAGGCCGAGCCTGCCCAGCGAGCTCTTGCCCTCGAGCCGGGCGGCCACGTCGTCGGGCAGGCTGATGAGCTCAAAGGTGGAGCCGAGCACGAACTCACCGGGATGCAGGATGAACGGCTCGTCCGGCTCCGTCTCGATCAGGCGGGTGAGGTCGGGCTGGTCCTCGGCCGGGTCGATGTATGGGTATTTGTGGTTGTCGAACAGCCGGAAATAGCGGTCCAGACGCACGTCGATGCTCGAGGGCTGGATCATCCCCGGCTCGTATGGGTCCAGACGGATACGTCCAGCGCCGAGTTCTGACTTGATGTCGCGGTCCGAGAGAAGCACGATGCCAGCCTAGCGTCGCGCACTTGGTAAGCTGGCACGGTTCCGGTAGCCACAACGCCGGTCACGCGGATGTAGTTCAATGGTAGAACTTCAGCTTCCCAAGCTGATAGCGCGGGTTCGATTCCCGTCATCCGCTCCAGTGTTGGTAATCGGACCGGCTGTGAGTTCTCAGGCAAGGCTGGACTCGTCTCGCTGAAGTCTGGACTGAAATCCGGCAACTCGTTCCACCTCCATAGCCCAGGGGATGGATCCTGCCCTCCGGAGGCAGAATGTGGGCTCGAAGTCTGCTGGGCCTAGTTCGTGTCGCGTGACAGTCCAGTTCGGACTTTTGCCACCTAGTTCGGACAACCGCGATCAAACCGGAACAACTTTGGCTTTGCAGGTCGCGCATAGGCGCGCAATCGGGACTGCCCCCGGTTTGGTTGACTCCTGACCTGTGGAGATTCGTCTTCGCTGGAAGGATGTCATCATGCCCAAGCCCTACCCACCCGAGTTCGGACGCGATGTTGTCGCCGTTGCCCGGAAGCACGAAGCGCCGCTGAATCAGATCGCGAAGGACTTCGGTATCTCGGAGTCCTGCCGGGCGAACCGGCTAAAGAAAGCCGACGTCGAGGAAGGCGTCAAGCCGGGCGTGACCGAGAAGGAATCCGCCGAACTGCGGGATGCGAAGAAGCGCATCCGGCTCCTC
>JBDTAA010000022.1:0-13393 GCA_039924805.1 Cryobacterium sp. | reverse complement strand
GCCATGCGCACCAGGGCGTCGTAGATGGCGGTGTCGCCGTGCGGGTGCAGCCTGCCCATCACGTCGCCGACCACACGCGCGCTTTTCACGTGCCCGCGATCGGGCCGCAGGCCCATTTCGTTCATCTGGTACAGGATGCGCCGCTGCACGGGCTTGAGACCGTCCCGGGCGTCGGGGAGAGCGCGCGAGTAGATGACCGAATACGCGTACTCAAGGAATGACCCTTGCATCTCGACGGACACATCGACGTCTTCGATGCGCTCGGTGTGCGCGGCGGGTGGTGTGCTATCTGAGCGGCTCATTCGTGAATTCTGTTGGTGCGTCGCGGGCGAGGGTGACGTGCGGAGCGGATGCGCCGGGTGCTGGTCGCGCCGGTGACTGGTTGAGCGGGGGAGCGGGCCAGGTCTATGTCAGAATTGGCCCGATGCCCCCCATGCTACCGGCCCGCCAATTCAGCGCCCTGCGCCTTGCCGACGTTCTGACAAGTTCCCTCGCCGCCATCCAGGGCCGGCCGAACCCCTTGGGGCTGCCGCTCGCATCGAAGTCGGTGGTCGTGCTCGCGGACGGGCTCGGCGTGAGCTCCTTGCGGGCCAGGGCCGGCCATGCCCGGTTCCTGTCGTCGCTCCTGACCAGGGCAAGCGTCATCGACGGCGTGTTCCCTGCCACAACGGCCGCGGGAATAGCGACCCTGACCACCGGGGTCGAACCGGGCATGCACGGCCTCGTGGGGTACCGCGTACTCGACGCCGACCGCGACCGAGTGATCAACCAGCTGACCGGTTGGGACACTCACGTGGATCCGGCGACCTGGCAGTTGCAGCGCACCGTCTTCGAACTCGCCGCGGCCGACGGGATACCGAGTTTTGCCATCGGGCCGAAGAAGTTCACCGGGTCCGGGTTCACTCAGGCCGTGCTCCGAGGCGCGACGTACGTGCCGGCGCAGAGCATCGCCGACCGTTTTGCCGCGGCCAGGCACATTCTCGACATGGAACCGAGCGCGCTCATCTACCTGTACGTGGCCGAACTGGACATGGCGGCCCACGCCCAGGGCTGGGAGTCGGACGCCTGGCTCGCCGAGCTGGAGACCCTCGACGGCGAACTCGCACGATTCTCGGCGGAGCTGCGCGGCGATGAGGGCCTCCTCGTCACGGCCGACCACGGCATGATCGACGTTCCGCAGTCCAAGCACATTCTCTTCGACACCGTGCCGGCCCTCGTGGCCGGGGTCCGGCACGTCGGCGGCGACCCGCGCTGCCTGCACCTGTATCTGGAGCCCGGACAGTCCGGCGTCACCGCTAGCTCACTGGCGGAGGCCTGGCGCGGCGTGGAGGGGGAGAGGGCCTGGGTGTTCACACGGGACGAGGCCGTCGCGGCCGGCCTGTTCGGCACGGTGCACCCCGAGGTGCTCCCACGAATCGGTGACGTGATCATCGCCGCACGCCGTGTCGTTGCCTATTACGACTCAAGGGAGGCGAATCAGGCGGGGCGCTCTATGGTCGGTCAGCACGGCTCGCTGACCGACGAGGAACTGCGGGTGCCGCTGATTCGGGCAGGGGTATTCGCCCGCTAGCGAGGCTAGCGGCGGCCCCTTCAGCGGGGGAGGGAGGGACCTGCTAAGCGGGGTACTGGCCGCGCTTGACCTGCGGCTTGGGAAGGCGCATCGGGCGCAATTGAAGCGCCCGCATGGCGGAGTACCAGCGCACACGCTCGACCTTGTCGGTACCGAACTTGGCTCCCATCTTGCGGGTGAGGATGAACCCCAGCACCACGCAGTCGACCACGGCCACGAGGAAGAACGCCCAAAGCGCGAGGATGCCGTAGGTCTGCACGGCGGGGTTGGGGAAGAAGGTCAACAGGATAACGAGGAACATCACCGGGATCATGAATTCGCCGACATTGAAGCGTGCGTCGACGAAGTCACGAGCAAAACGCTTCTGCGGTCCGCGTTCACGGAGGGGGAGATACTTCTCCTCACCGGCGGCCATGCCGATCCGGGCGCGGTCGCGGGCCTGGAGCGACTTTGCCCTGGCCTGCTTGGCGGCGAGCTTGCGATCGTCGGGAACGAGGGGGCGCCGACGCGCGGCTTCCTGCTCCCTGCGCCGAGGCGTGGCCTGGCCCTTGCCCGCCGGGCTTCCGGAGGCGAGCCGTGCCGCGGTCTCGTCGAGCCCTTCGGTCGATGAATTCGAATCGGGGTTCACAGGTTGTTTAGCCACATCAGTTCCTTGCAATTGGTTGCCTTAAGATTACCTGCATGACGGATACCTCTGAAACAGAAGCCCACGCGACGGCAAACGACGCAGCTCTCGAGGCGGCCGTCGAGCGGGGTCTGCCGGCGACCATCGCCGAGCTGTGCGCGCTCGTTCGGATCCCATCGGTGGCCTGGACCGCCTTCGATCCCAGCCACGTGCAGGCGAGCGCGGCGGCCGTCGCCGACCTCGCCCGCGGTCTCAACGTTTTCGAATCGGTTGAAATCAAGCAGGCCGGCATCCCGGGCAGCACCGAACTCGGCCAGCCTGCCGTGCTCGCGACCCGGCGCGCCCGCAACGGCCGCCCCACCGTCCTCCTCTACGCGCACCACGACGTGCAGCCTCCCGGTAAGGACGAGGAATGGGAGTCGGTCCCCTTCGAACCGACCGTGCGCGGCGACCGCCTCTACGGCCGGGGAGCGGCAGACGACAAGGCCGGTGTGATGGCCCACATCGCCTCCATCCGCGCCCTCATCGAATCCGAAGGGCCCGATTTTGACCTGGGTCTCGCGCTTTTCATCGAGGGTGAAGAGGAGTTCGGGAGCCGCTCCTTCGCGACCTTCCTCGAAGAGAACCGCGAATCGCTGCGCGGTGACGTGATCGTCGTGGCCGACTCCAACAACTGGGATATCGACACGCCGGCCCTCACGATCGGTCTCCGCGGCAATGTCACGTTCCGCCTCACCGTTCGCACCCTCGACCACGCCTCGCACTCCGGCATGTTCGGGGGAGCGGTGCCGGATGCCATGCTGGCCACGATCCGGCTGCTGGCCACCCTCCACGACGCCGACGGCGCAGTTGCCGTCGCCGGGCTCACCAGCCACGATGCGCCCACGCCGGACTACTCCGAAGAGCAGCTGCGCCTGGAGACGGGTCTCCTCGACGGCGTCAGCACCATCGGCCGCGGCACGATTCTGAGCCGCATCTGGTCTCAGCCGTCCATTACCGTCACCGGCATCGACGCCGCGTCCGTCGCGAACGCGTCGAACACCCTGTCGCCGGCCATCTCGGTGCGGATCAGCACACGGATCGCACCTGGGCAGGCCGCACGGGACGCCTACGTTGCCATCGAGAAGCACCTGAACGAGCACGTCCCGTTCGGTGCGAGGCTTGACATCGACGACGTCGACATGGGGGAGCCGTTCCTGGTCGACACAAGTGGATGGGCGGTCGCCGAGGCCAGGCGCGCGATGACCGATGCGTGGGGCGGGGTCGAACCCGTTGACATCGGTGTCGGCGGCTCGATCCCGTTCATTGCCGATCTGGTGAGGGTCTTCCCCGAGGCGCAGATTCTTGTCACCGGCGTCGAAGACCCGGACTCCCGGGCACACAGCCCGAACGAGTCGTTGCACCTGGGCGTGTTCAAACGGGCCGTGCTCAGCGAAGCGCTCCTGTTAGGCCGACTCAACCAGCGCACCGGGCACTGAGCCCGATCGGGATTCCCGCTGCCGGGAATGCACACGGCGCGTTCACCGTTGCCTTGGGTACAATCTTTATGAATTCCAACGCAGGCGCACAACGAGGAGACTAATGACCGACACCATCGCCACCAGCACCGAGGCCCACGGCGTTGGCCTCACCGAGGTCGCCGCGCAGAAGGTGCGCAGCCTGCTGGCCCAGGAAGGCCGCGAAGACCTGCGTCTGCGCGTCGCCGTCCAGCCCGGCGGTTGCTCCGGCCTGATCTACCAGCTGTATTTTGACGAGCGGATGCTCGACGGCGATGCCGTCAGGGACTTCGACGGCGTCGAGGTCATCGTCGACAAGATGAGCGTCCCGTACCTGGTCGGCGCATCGATCGACTTCGAGGACACGATCCAGAAGCAGGGCTTCACGATTGACAACCCGAATGCCGGCGGCAGCTGCGCGTGTGGTGACTCCTTCAGTTAGACGCCTCTCGCATGCTTGCCTGGGAGATCATCCGTTTGATGGTCTCCCACTGGCGTTTCTGGGCGAGAATTCGCCCGGCGCATGGGCTTTTTGGCCGATCGGGCCGTGTGAGTGCACTCCGGCCCGTAACACTCGGAGTAAGCTAGGACACGGTCAAAGCACTTCCTGAGAAGTGCCCTCGAGTCTCCCGAAAGGTGCCCGGTGCGCAATAAACGCCGTCTCCGATGGGCTGCAATTCCGATCGCAGCGACGCTTACGATTCTGCTTGCCGGGTGCACCACTGCCCAGCTCAACGGTTTCCTTCCCGGGTTTGAGGAGGGACAGCCGAACGTCACGAACCAGACCGGCCGCATCGGCGGTCTCTGGACAACGTCCTGGATCGTCCTGCTCATCGTGGGCCTGATCACCTGGGGCCTCACCCTGTGGGCAGTCGTGGTCTACCGTCGCCGCAAGGGACAGACCGGCCTCCCGGTACAGCTGCGCTACAACATGCCGATCGAGATCTTCTACACGATCGTGCCGCTGATCCTCGTCATCGGATTCTTCGCATTCACCGCACGCGACCAGAGCGCGATCGAGGCCCGTTTCGCTGAGCCCGACGTGAAGGTCGAGGTCCTCGCGAAGCAGTGGGCGTGGGACTTCAACTACGTCAACGAGGACGTGTACTCGGCCGGCATTCAGGGCCAGCCCGACCTCGATGGCCCCAAGGGGGCCCTGGTCGAAGCCGAACTGCCCACACTGGTTCTCCCGGTGGGCAAGAAGGTCGAGTTCGCGCTCGAGTCCCGCGACGTCATCCACTCCTTCTGGGTCATTGACTTCCTGTACAAGAAGGACATGATTCCCGGTAAGTCCAACTACATGTCGGTCATCCCGGAACGCATCGGCACGTACGAGGGCAAGTGCGCCGAGCTCTGCGGCGAATACCACTCCCTCATGCTCTTCAATGTCGAGGTCGTTTCTCAAGCCGACTACGACACGTACATTGAGTCACTGCGCGCCGCCGGTAACGAGGGCCAGCTCGACAACGAGTACAACCGCAATTCGAATCTCCCGGGCACGAACGCCCCGACGGCTCAGGAGGGCAACTAGGCCATGAGCACAACAACGGCGCCCCGGCGCACCACCACCATGTCGCCCTCCGCGCAGCGCAAGGGCAACATCGTCGTCAAGTTGATCACCTCGACCGACCACAAGGTAATCGGGTACATGTACCTGATCACGTCGTTCATCTACTTCTGTATCGGTGGCGTCATGGCGCTGATCATGCGAGCCCAGTTGTTCGAGCCCGGCCTGCAGATCGTCGCGACGAAGGAGCAGTACAACCAGCTGTTCACGATGCACGGAACGATCATGCTGCTGATGTTCGCAACGCCGTTGTTCTTCGGCTTCGCAAACGCGCTCATGCCGTTGCAGATCGGCGCCCCTGACGTGGCGTTTCCGCGTCTGAACGCTCTGTCCTTCTGGTTCTTCAACTTCGGCAGCCTCATCGCCGTAGCTGGATTCCTCACCCCGCAGGGGGCGGCGTCATTCGGTTGGTTCGCCTACCAGCCGCTCGCGAGCACGACGTTCTCGCCCGGCGTTGGCGGAAACTTGTGGATGGTCGGACTCGGCCTGTCCGGGTTCGGAACGATCCTGGGTGGCGTGAACTTCATCACGACCATCATCACCATGCGCGCGCCGGGCATGACCATGTTCCGGATGCCCATTTTCACGTGGAACACCCTCGTCACCTCCATCCTGATCCTGATGGCATTCCCCGTGCTGGCAGCCGCAATTCTTGCGGCCGCCGCGGACCGCATCTTCGGCGCCCATATCTATGACCCGGCAAACGGCGGTGCCATCCTCTGGCAGCACCTGTTCTGGTTCTTCGGTCACCCCGAGGTGTACATCATCGCCCTGCCGTTCTTCGGCATCGTTTCAGAGGTGTTCCCGGTCTTCAGCCGCAAGCCCATCTTCGGCTACAAGACCCTGATCTACGCGACCATCTCGATTGCCGCACTGTCGGTGGCCGTCTGGGCGCACCACATGTACGTCACCGGATCCGTGCTGCTGCCGTTCTTCTCACTGATGACAATGCTCATCGCCGTTCCGACGGGTGTGAAGATCTTCAACTGGATCGGCACTATGTGGCGCGGCTCTGTCACCTTCGAGTCGCCAATGCTCTGGGCTATCGGATTTCTCATCACCTTCACCTTCGGCGGCCTGACCGGCGTCATCCTGGCGTCGCCGCCGCTCGACTTCCACGTGTCTGACACGTACTTCGTCGTCGCGCACTTCCACTACGTCGTCTTCGGAACCGTCGTGTTCGCCATGTTCAGCGGGTTCTACTTCTGGTGGCCGAAGTGGACGGGCAAGATGCTCAACGAGCGCCTTGGCCGGTGGCACTTCTGGCTCCTGTTCATCGGCTTCCATACCACGTTCCTCGTGCAGCACTGGCTGGGCGTCGTCGGGATGCCCCGGCGCTACGCGTCATACCTGCCCGACGACGGATTCACCTGGATGAACCAGCTGTCCACGATCGGCTCGATGATCCTGGCCCTGTCGATGATCCCGTTCTTCCTGAACGTGTACATCACGGCGCGCACCGCGCCGAGGGTCACCGTCAACGACCCGTGGGGCTACGGTGCATCGCTCGAATGGGCGACGTCCTGCCCGCCACCCCGCCACAACTTCACCTCCATTCCGCGGATCCGGTCCGAACGCCCCGCGTTCGACCTGAATCATCCCGAGGTGACCATCCCGGTCGGAATCGGCCCGGGCAAGGACGCGCCGGATTCCCCCACGTACGACGCATCGTCAGAAACGGTCAAGTAAATGAGAGCGAACGTCAACCTCTTCTGGATCCTGACGGTATTTTTCGCCATCGTCGCGACGATGTACGTCATCTGGGGGCTCGCCGACCAGAGCCAGGGTCGCGTCGAGTGGGCCGGCACCTTCGGACTCGCGCTGTGCTCGCTCCTGTCGCTCCTGATCGCCTTCTACCTGGGCCGCGTGCGCGAGGCCCAGGGTGGAGACCTGCCCGAGGACCGTCTCGACGCGAACATCGACGACGGCGACCCGGAGGCTGGCTTCTTCAGCCCGTGGAGCTGGTGGCCGATCATGCTCGCCGCCAGCGCCGCGCTGCTGTTCCTCGGTCTCGCCGTCGGCTTCTGGATCTGCTACATCGCCCTGGCGATCGGCCTCATCAGCCTCGTCGGATGGGTGTATGAGTATTACCGCGGCCTGTTCGCACGCTAGATCGTCAGCCGAAACGTCGTCCACGCGTTCTACGCGGGGGCGACGTTTTGCGTGTGCCCTGCGTGCGACCGGCTCGTGCCTGTGCCGGCGACGGCGTGTTCAGTCCGTGCGTCGCCGGAAACCAAGCAGCTCGAACGCCGTCGTGACCTCCCAGCTTTGCCCGGTTGGAGCGGCAAGGCCGGGCGCGTCCGTGTGGTGCGCCGAGGGCCCCATCCCGATCAACGCTTCGACGTCTGACGTCGACAGGCTGAGCACACGGGACAGCGGTTCCCTGGAGTCGAACTCGAACCACGGCTCGAGACTCACCCGGAGCTGCACAGCTTTGTCCGGCCGCACGTCCAGGGCCAGGCCGGCGTCGCGGAGCTCTCGGAGATGCGTGCCCTGCGGGATGACAATGGCGAGGAGCCCGTTCGGTGCCAGCACCCGGTGAAACTCGGCCGGGTTGCGAGGAGCGAACACGTTGAGGATGACGTCAGCCGCGGCGTCTCGCACCGGCAGCGATGACCAGACATCCGCCACGAGCCCGTCAACCAGGTCTTCGCCCCGCACAGTGCGCGCCACGGCGGCGGGAGAGAGGTCCATGGCCAGCGCACGGGCGCCCGGGCTTTGGGCGAGCACACCACGAAGGTAGTACCCGGTGCCGCAGCCGATGTCCAACACCCGCGACGGCTTCTCGGCCTCGACGAGGTCGGCCAGCGCGCTCCGCAGTGGCTCGAACCAGCCGGCCGCCAGGAACGCATCCCTGGCGCCGAGCATCTCGGGACTATCGCCGATCAGCCCGCGGGAGCCGCGCACGACGGAGAGGAAGCCGCGCTTGTTGACGTCGAAGGAGTGACCGGAGCGACAAACCAGCCCGAGGGCGGCGCCGGGGGAGAGGGGGAGAAAACAGTTCGGGCACCGAAGCCACTCCGACAGGGTCTGGAGGGACATCGATGCCCGATCTGTGATCGACCTGCTAGTGGTGATCGCCGTGTGACTGCTCGAGTTCCTGCTTGGTCACCGGTTCGATCCGGTCTTCGAAGAACCAGCGGGACAGTCCGGCACGGAGCTTCTGGCCGGCCGTGATCCTGCCGCGGGCGTCCGGACGGATCATCAGCGGCTTGAAGTCGGCGTAGCTGACCAGCTTCCAGCGCTCGTACTCGTCGACGGGCTGGTGCACCTCGACGTACTCGCCGCCAGGAAGCCGGACGATGCGCCCCGACTCGTAGCCGTGCAGCACAATCTCACGATCCTTCTTCTGCAGCGCCAGACAGACGCGCTTGGTGATGATGAAGGCTGCGATCGGCCCCAGGAGAGTGATCGCCTGCATCGTGTGGATGACACCCTCCATCGTCACGTGGAAGTGCGTGGCGATGATGTCGGATGCCGCGGCGGCCCACAGCGCCGCGTAGAACGTGACTCCCGCAGCACCGATTGCGGTGCGAGTCGGGGCGTTCCGCGGGCGGTCAAGCACGTGGTGCTCGCGCTTGTCGCCCGTGATCCATGCCTCGATGAAGGGATACACCATCGCGAGGACAATGAACAGGCCGAGCCCAACGAGCGGGATCAAAATGTTGAACGACCACGTGCCGCCGAGTCCGACGAACTCGAGCCCCGGCGGGATCAGGCGGAGGGCGCCGTCCGCGAAGCCGATGTACCAGTCGGGCTGGGTGCCGGCGGATACCGGTGACGGGTCGTATGGGCCGTAGTTCCAGATCGGGTTGATCGTGAAGAGCGACGCCATCAGCATGACCACACCGAAGACGATGAAGAAGAACCCACCGGCCTTGGCTGCGTAGACCGGCATCACCGGGTAGCCGACGACGTTCTGGTTGGTCTTGCCGGCACCAGGGTACTGGGTGTGCTTGTGCACGACAACGAACAAGAGGTGCATCGCAATCAGGGCAACGATGATGGCTGGGAGCAGCAGGATGTGCAGGGAGTACAGGCGACCGACGATGTCAGTACCCGGGAACTCGCCGCCGAAGAGCAGGAACGAGATCCAGGTTCCGGCAAGAGGGATGCCCTTGACCATGCCGTCGATGATCCGCAGTCCGTTGCCCGAGAGCAGGTCATCGGGAAGCGAGTAGCCGGTGAAACCCTCTGCCATGGCGAGGATGAAGAGGATGAAACCGATCACCCAGTTCAGCTCGCGAGGCTTGCGGAACGCACCGGTGAAGAAGATGCGCATCATGTGCAGGCCAATGGCCGCCACAAAGAGCAGCGCAGCCCAGTGGTGCACCTGGCGCATCAGGAGTCCACCGCGGAGGTCGAACGAAATGTCCAGCGTGGACGCCATGGCAGCGGACATCTCGATGCCCTTCAACGGGACATACGACCCGTCGTAGTGCACCTCGGACATCGAGGCCTGGAAGAAGAACGTCAGGAACGACCCGGACAGCAGGATGATGACGAAGCTGTACAGCGCCACCTCACCGAGCAGGAACGACCAGTGGTCGGGGAAGATCTTGCGACCCAGCTCCTTGACCGCGGTCGAGATGCTCGTGCGCTCGTCGATGTAGTTCGAGGCGGCCGCGGTCAGACCGCCGGGCTTCTTCGTCTCTACCAACGCAGCGGATGGTGTCGTGGACTCAGTAGTCATACTCAAGGTCGCTCCCAGAAGCTCGGCCCGACGGGTTCGGTGAAGTCGCTCTGCGCGATGAGGTAGCCCTCGGCGTCAACGGCGATCGGCAACTGCGGGAGGGGCCGTTTTGCCGGTCCGAAGATGACTTCGCAGTGGTTGGAGACGTCGAACTGGGACTGGTGGCACGGGCAGAGAAGGTGGTGGGTCTGCTGCTCGTACAGAGCAACGGGGCAGCCAACGTGCGTGCAGATCTTGGAGTACGCGACAATGCCGTCGTACGACCAGTCCCGGCGCTCCGGGAGCTCGTTGAGGTCCTGCGGCTTGAGGCGCATGAGGAGGACGGCGGCTTTCGCCTTCTCCTCCAGCTTGCCGTGCTCGAGATCTATGAGGCCCTCGGGGATCACGTGAACAGCCGATCCGAGAGTGACATCCGACGCCTTGATCGGGATGCCGCTCGGGTCCAGGGCGAGACGGGTCCCCTTCTTCCACATTGTGTGGCTAAGCAGCTCGACGGGATTCGTGTCCTGCGGGCCGAGGCCGCGGAAGAGCACAACTGCCGGAAGCGGGAACACGACCAACGCGCCGATGAGGCTGTTACGGATCATGACCCGGCGACCGAAGCCGGACTCATCGTTCGCCTGCTGGAAGACCTCGACCGCACGGGCTCGGGTCTCTTCCGTGCCGCGAACGGGGTGCCGCTCGTCGACGCCCTCGTGGTCGAACATCAGGGCCTTGCCCCAGTGCACGGCGCCGATGCCGATGGCGAGCAGCGCCAGGGAGAGGCCAAGGCCGATGAAGAGGTTGTTCAGCCGAACGGAGCCGGGGTCGTCAGCGTGGATCGGGAAGGCCATGTAGGCGGCGATCGCGAACACGCTGCCGACGATGGACAGGTAGAACATCGTGTAGACCGCGCGTTCGGCCCGGCGGTCGGCCTTCGGGTCGAGGTCTGTCACCCGCGGGCGGTGCGGCGGGAAACCCGGGTTCTCAATCGAATCCCGTGCGACCACGGCCGTGCCGGCGGATGAACCCGCGAGCTCGACGCTCGACGAGTCGGCGGCGTGGTCCTTCCCGCCGTTATCGTCCTTGGCCATTGTTCTCCTTCATAGCGTGTGTCATGTCCGGGTGTCGCTTAGTTCGACTTCGCGGTGATCCATACCGTCAGCCCGACGATTGAACCCAGGCCGAAGATCCAGAGGAACAGGCCCTCCGAAACCGGGCCGAGAGAGCCCAGTGCGAAGCCGCCGGGTGACGGGTTGTTCTCGATGTACTTCAGGTAAGTGATGATGTCCCGCTTCTTCTCCGGCGTGATGTTCACGTCGTTGAAAACGGGCATGTTCTGGGGGCCGGTGACCATGGCCTCGTAGATGTGGGCCTCGGTGACCCCCGCCAGTGAGGGGGCGAACTTGCCCTCCGTCAGGGCGCCGCCGGCGCCGGCAACGTTGTGGCACATGGCGCAGTTGACGCGGAAGAGCTCGCCGCCGGCAGCGGCATCGCCCTTGGCGTCGAGGAGGCTCGCCTCCGGAAGACCGGGACCGGGAGCCAGCGACGCAACGTACGCGGCCAGCGCGCGGGTCTGCTCTTCGGTGAACTGCACGGGCTTCTTCTGAGCCTGCGGACCGTTCATCTGCATGGGCATACGACCAGTACCGACCTGGAAGTCAACCGATGCCGCCCCGACACCGATGAGGCTGGGTCCGGCTCCGGTGCCCTGGGCACTCAATCCGTGGCAGGTCGCGCAGTTCGCAGCGAAGAGCTTCTTGCCCTCGTCGATTGTCTGCTGGGACGACAAATCCGTCTCGGCGCGAGCCGTGCTGGTGCTGAACATCGCATAGGCGCCCCCGGTGAAGAGGAGGCCGATCGCGATGAGCGCGACGCTCGCCATCGGATGACGGCGGCCGGCCTTTCGGCCCGCTCGGGATGTAACTGTCTTGATCTCAGGCATGCTGAAGGTAACCGCTTCCTATTTCAGAACGTAGATGACCAGGAACAGGCCGATCCAGACGACGTCGACGAAGTGCCAGTAGTACGACACGACGATGGCGCTGGTTGCCTCTTTGTGGCCGAAGTGCTTGACCGCGAAGGCGCGACCGATGACGAGAAGGAAGGCGATGAGACCGGCGGTTACGTGGATACCGTGGAAACCGGTCGTGAGGTAGAACGCCGAGCCGTACGAGTTCGACATGAGGGAAACGCCCTCGGAGACCAGCGTGGCGTACTCGAGGACCTGCCCGGACACGAAGATCGCGCCGAGGGCGTAGGTGAGGAAGAACCACTCGACCATGCCCCATTCGCTGGGCTTCCATCCGGTCGAACGTGCCTGCAGCCGCTCTGCGGCGAACACGCCGAACTGACAGGTCACCGACGAGAAGACCAGGATCAACGTGTTGACCAGCGCGAAGGTGAAGTTGTGCTTGTCCGTTTCGAACAGCCACAACTCGGGAGCCGTTGAGCGGAGCGTGAAGTAGATCGCGAAGAGTCCCGCAAAGAACATCACCTCGCTGCCCAGCCAGACAATGGTGCCCACTGCCACGCTATTGGGCCTGTTCACTACAGGCGCAGTTGCCGTATGAGATATCGAGGTGCTCGTCACCATTCCATTATGGCCGATCTCCGCACAGGTTTTTCTCAATCAGGCATGCCAGTCGTTCAAATTGGCCGGTTGGGGTCCCCTTTGTCGACCCGCCGAGGGGTGAAATTCAGGGGCACCGGGGTAACGCCTTAAGATTATGGGCATGCTCGAATCGCAGACCTGGCCCAATGTCCTCAGCGCTCTCCTCAATGGGGAGGACCTGAGCGTGGCTGACGCGGCCTGGAGCATGGAACAGATCATCCTCGGCGAGGCATCCCCGGCCCAGATCGCCGCTTTCCTCGTGGCGTTACGAGCCAAGGGCGAGACCGTCGATGAAATCGTCGGATTCCGTGACGCCGTGCTCGAGCACGCCATACCGCTGCAGGTCGACCCGATGGGGCTCGACATCGTGGGCACAGGCGGAGACCGATTCGGCACGGTGAACGTGTCGACCATGGCGTCGATCGTCTGCGCCGCGGCCGGTGTCCCGGTGATCAAACACGGCAATAGGGCCGCAAGTTCCGCGTCGGGCTCCTCGGATGTGCTGGCCGAACTGGGCATCGACCTCACCATGTCCCCGGAGAAAGTCGCCGCGATCCTGCGGTCGACGGGGATCACCTTCGCCTTCGCCGCCGCCTTCCACCCGGGCTTCCGCCACGTTGCACCGACGCGCGCGGAGCTGGGCATACCGACGGTCTTCAACTACCTTGGCCCGCTGTGTAACCCCGCCAGGCCCGAGGCCTCGGCGGTGGGCGTAGCGAGCCTCGACCGCGTGCCCCTGTTCGTGGGCGTGTTCCAGACGCGCGGCGCGACCGCCCTCGTCTTCCGCGGAGACGACGGCCTCGACGAGCTGAGCACGACCGGCCACAGCCACGTCTGGGAGGTGTCGCG
>JBDTAA010000021.1:0-4049 GCA_039924805.1 Cryobacterium sp. | reverse complement strand
AGCGACGGATGCCACGACATCCGCCCCACTCATGATCCCGGTGTCGAGGTGGATCTCCATCTCCGAGCCGACCTCCCGGGCCACCTGCGGCAGGATGTGGAACGGGATGGGCGCCCGGTCGAGCTGGCGGCCGCCATGGTTGGACAGGATGACGCCGTCCACCCCCATGCCGGCGAGCCTGGTCGCGTCTGCGATGGTCTGCACGCCCTTGACGACGAGCTTGCCCGGCCACTGCGCCCTGATCCAGGCAAGGTCCTCGAACGTCACGGTCGGGTCGAACATGGTGTCGAGCAGCTCGCCGACCGTGCCGCTCCACCGATCGAGGCTCGCGAAGGCGAGAGGCTCGGTGGTGAGGAAGTTGATCCACCACTCCGGGCGGGGGAGCGCGTTGAGCACGGTACCGACGGTGAGCGCCGGGGGGATCGAGAACCCGTTGCGCTTGTCGCGTAGGCGCGCGCCGGCGACCGGAACGTCCACCGTCACGAGGAGGGTGTCGTAGCCTGCCTTCGCGGCCCGGTCGACGAGGGCCATCGAGCGGTCGCGGTCCTTCCACATGTACAGCTGGAACCAGTTACGCCCGTCGGGATTGGCGGCCTTGACGTCTTCGATCGAGCTCGTGCCCATGGTCGACAGCGAGAACGGGATGCCGGCGCGACCGGCCGCGCGGGCGCCCGCGATCTCGCCCTCGGTCTGCATCATCCGGGTGAAACCGGTCGGGGCGATGCCGAACGGCTGGGCCACTGGCGCGCCCAGCACGTCCCAGCCGGTGGTGACCGTGGACACATCCCGCAGGATCGACGGGTGGAATTCGATGTCCTCGAAGGCCTGGCGGGCACGGCCCAGCGAGAGCTCGGCCTCGGCGGCGCCATCCGTGTAGTCAAACGCGGCCCGGGGGGTGCGCCGCTTGGCGATGTTGCGCAGGTCATAGATGGTCAGTGCGCTCTCGAGACGGCGCTTCTTCGCGTCGAGCTCAGGCGTCTTGAACTTCATCAGCGGGGCGAGGTCTCTGATCTTCGGGATGCGTCGTTGAACCATGGTTCGTTCTCTTCCTGTCCGTGGTCTGGCTGGTCTGCTGGTCTGGTTTGTCTGGTCTGTGTGGTTTGTGTGGCTAGCGGTTGCCGGTGAGGCTGGTCTCCGCGTAGTAGCCAGAGATGTGGTCGTGCACCGCCCGGCGCGCGCCCTCGGGGTCGGCCGCCGCGATGGCGGCGAGGATCGCGCGGTGCTCGGCCATCAGGCGGGCGGATGTCTCCGGCCACGAGGCGAGGCTCCGTGCGCCGGCCCTGGCATACGCCTCGATCGCGCTCCGCAGGCCGGCCATCGTGGCGCTGACGACCTGGTTCCCGGATGCCTCCGCCAGCGACAGGTGGAACTGGGCGTCGAGGGCGAGGAACTCGGCCTCCGTGAGTTCCCGCGATTCCATGGCCTCGAGCAGGCGCGTCGAGTCCGACAGGTCCGGGCGAGCGGATCCCGTGGCCAGCTCGGTCACGACCGACGCCTCCAACACGAGGCGGGTCTTGACGACATCGGCGACGGGGAAGCCCTGCGCCGCCACCTGAAGCCGCATCAGGGCCGACATCCCGCCGCCCGGGATGGCCACAATGATCGCGCCCGCAGACGGACCAGAGCCGACCGCCGTGCGGATCAGCCCGAGTACCTCGAGCACCCGGATGGCCTCGCGCACGCTGGACCGGCCAACGCCGAGGTCGGCGGCGAGTGCGCGTTCGCCGGGCAGGCGATCGCCGGGGCGGAGTCGGCCGTCCAGCAGGTCTGCCTCAATGTGGGCGAGCACGAGCTCCCAGGCGCGGCGGTCGGCGACGGGCACGATGGGCACGACGGTCCTCCTCTGTCTGGGGCGCTTCTCTCTCGGTGTGGTCAGACCACACGTTTCGGCACCACGTTACAGGCTCGAGAGCGCGCTGTCCAGCAAGAATGCCGCGGAGCGGGCAGGGGCGGGCCAGTGCCCGGCGGCCGGCGCGGAGTCAGCGTCAGTCGGTGCGCAGCACCACGTTGACGGGGTCGTCGCCGCGCAGCATCCGGTCGATCTGCGTGCGCAGAAGGCGGGCCATCCGTGGCAGCATCGCGGTCGACGCGCCGCCCACGTGGGGGGAGATGAGCACATTGGGCAGCGCGAAGAGCGGATGCCCCTGCGGCAGCGGTTCCGGATCGGTCACGTCGAGCGCCAGGCGGAGGCGCCCGTTCTTCGCGTGGGCGAGTAGCGCGTCGGTGTCGGCGACCGGGCCGCGGGCGATGTTCACGAGCAGGCTCCCCGCGCGCATCCGGCCCAGGAACGCGTCATCGACGAGACCCCTCGTCGATGCGGTGAGCGGCACGCCCACGACCACGATGTCTGCCTCGGGCAGCAGCGTCGGCAGCGAATCGAAGCCGTGGATCGGCCCGCGGTCGTCGGTCCTGGCGGTGCGCGCGACGCGCACAACGGTGGTTTCGAACGGGAGCAGCCTGGCCTCGATCGCCTGGCCGACACCGCCATACCCCACAAGCAGCACGGTGCGGTCGGCGAGACTCGCGTGCTGCGCCGGCGACCAACGACCCTCGCCGGCTGCGCGCACGAAGTCCGGGATGCCGCGCTGCGACGCCAGGATCAGCGCGAGGGTCAGCTCGGCGGTCGACGTCTCGTGCACCGTGGCGGCGTTGGCGAACACGTGCCCCGCCGGCAGCGTCCGGCGCACCTCGTCGTAGCCGATCGACTGGCTCTGCACGAGCCGCGTTGTGAGACCGGCAAGGTGCGCCAGGCCGGCCGCACGTCCCATGTACGGCGTGACGACGATGTCGATCGCTCCGACCGGCGCCGGGCCGGCGAGGTCCCAGTCGATGAGCTCCACGCCCTCCGGCAGATCACCCAGGGCCTCCCGAAGTCTCGGTTCGGGCAGGCTGACACGCAGGCGGGTGGAGGACATTATCCGAGCCTAGACCGACGACGAGCCGTGGCCGCGATCCCGCCCGGGAGTATTGTCTGAGCCAGGGAGGCCGCCGTGTCCGGGAAAGCCGCACCAGAACTCCGCGAGCTCGCGTTGCCGCCGCAGCCCGGCGGCAGCGCTCGGTTGAGGGCCGTGCTCGCCGTTCCCGGCGGGGTGGGGCCGTGGCCTGGCGTCGTGCTGGTGCACGAGGCGTTCGGCGTGAACGATGTCATGCGGCGGCAGGCGTCGCGACTGGCACGGGCCGGCTACCTGGCGCTGATGCCTGACCTCTTCACCGAGGGCGGCGCCCGGAGGTGCCTGGTCGCCACCTTTCGAGCGTTGATGGCGGGCGAGGGACGCGCCTTTGTCGACATCGAGACCGCTCGGGGCACCCTGGCGGCCAGGAGCGATTGCACCGGCGACGTCGGTGTGATCGGTTTCTGCATGGGCGGTGGGTTCGCGCTCGCCGTGGCGACGCGGGGCTTCGATGCGGCATCCGTCAACTACGGCCGGGTGCCGGATGACGCCGATCAGGCCCTCGCCGGTGCGTGCCCGATCGTGGGCAGCTACGGCGGCAGGGACCGCTTCCTCAAGGGATCCGCTGCCCGGCTCGATGCCTCGCTCGGCCGCCTGGGCGTGCCGCACGACGTCAAGGAGTATCCCGGGGCCGGACACGCCTTTCTGAACGACGCGGATACCGGACCGCGTGCACTCGGCTTCATCCTCAAGCGGTTCGCGGGCGTCGGTCCCAACCCAGAGGCCGCCGACGACGCCTGGCAGCGCATCGAGGCGTTCTTCGGCGAGCACCTCGGCCCACAGACCGAGCGCCCCGCGACCGACGAGGCTGGCCCCTAAAAAACCCATCCCATCCCCGCGAAAACGCAGTCGTGGTCGTTTTGAGCGCGTCGTGGTGACCACGACTGCGTTCTCGCGGGTCGAACGGGTCGAACGGGTCGAACGGGGCGGTTGGCGGGGCGCGTCAGCGCGTCAGCGCGAGATGGTGGCCTCGACGACGGCGATCTCCCGCGTGGCGTTCTCGCGATCGCGGCCGTCACCGTCGTGCCGCACCAGAAGGCGCGGCGAGCTCCGGAGGCGGTACCGGATGCGCAGTTGCCGGTATTTGACCATCCAGAA
>JBDTAA010000020.1:0-17967 GCA_039924805.1 Cryobacterium sp. | reverse complement strand
AATCGCGGCCACGCAGAGCGATGCCACGGCAGCGACTCGGGGCGCCGCGAAGCTGGTGGCTACCATCGACGAGTTCAACCGTGACGCGCCATAGGCCACACAGTCGGGGCCACTATCGGGGCGTTCGGGGATACCACGACTTGATCGAGCCGACAGAACAGTGCCGGCTTCGTCATCCATCGAACCGACGCCGATGACCCACGGCACCTCGCTCCACGCGGATACCGATTCGTGTGAACTCAGTCGACCGCGATTCCCAGCGGCTGCGACGACCACTGACGCGCGCGCGAGGGCCCACGTGGAGACCTGGACGATGTCTCCGGCACGGATCGGCGCAAGCGCCGAGGGCGGTTCAAAGCTCATGTTGACGACGCCGAAAAGGGTCGGTTGCGTCTCCAGTCCGTCCTTCGAGGCGATGATCCTGTCGCCGTCCCGGTCAAGTGCGGGGTAGCCAGGTCGATCGGCGGGACGGCCTCCGACGACGAATTCGCTGGGGGCGCCCGGATTTTGCCCGAACATGATCACGCCTGCAACGAGGTCGAGGGCGCGCGCGATTCTCAGATCGCTCGTGGATGTCGGGAGGAGGGGTATCGCATCGGTGACATTCCCAGCGGCCTTCAGAGATGCGAGCGCGGCGGGGCCGCGCGCGATCGCAAGTCCGAGCCCTCGAAAAATGTCGGATTCGGGCACATCTGTCGCGGCAATCCACGTGCCGCGTTCGAACACGACAATCTGCTGATCGGTGTTTGTTTGCGCAGCCACAAGCGTTCCCTCCGAGGCAGACCAATGACAAACGATTATGCGCACCCTACGGCGTTTCTGGCCCCAGTTCTAGAGCCGCTTTGACTCATGAGAAGCCTCCGCGTAGGCGGACACCCGGGAGCGCCGCTGGATGTGAAGCGCTGGTTCTGGTGTGAGCTGCAGCGGTAGTGCCCTGCGGATGCGCGCCCGCCGACCGGGCGTTCGCTTAGGGCAGAGGCCCGCGCCGCGCAACTGTCCCCGCGAAGAGCGCGTGAAGCAGCGGGAGCGCAGAAAACGCCATGAGCACCGTCCCGAACGCGACATCCTCGGCGCGCAGCAGAACACCGCCGATCAGCAGGGCGGCGAACAGAATCGCCGAGATGATCTGTCTTCCGGTTCGCTCGATATTGCCGAGGCGACGCTCGAGCCGTGGGGTCTGCACAGAGACCGAGCCCTCGTCGATCCGCGTCAGGAGGTCGTCGAGCCGCTGGGGCAGCCCGGCGATGATGCCCGCAGCCGACACCGTGCGCTTCGCAATATCCTGAACGAGGTTTCCACCCTCGGCCCGGATCAACTCGGCGGAATACGGCTCGACCGCATTCCAGATGTTGAAGGCGGGGTCGAGCGAACTGCACATCCCCGAGGTCAGCGACATCGCGCGCACGATGAGCAGAAAGTTCTCCGGCAACTGGAACGGCAGTGAGCGAACGACATCACCGAACTCGTTTGCAAATGCGCGGAACTCTCGCGGATCGACGTCCTGCAACTCGGCGAACCCCATGCCGCCGAACCGGGCGAACAGCTTTGTCATCGCCCGCTCGAGCTCAGCGGTGTCAGCAGACGGCAGGAGCACGCCCACCTCACGGATGCCGTCCACCATCCCCTTGCCGTTGCGGGAGGCGGCCGCGATGAGGAGCTTGCGGAGACCGTGCCGTAGGGCATCGGGCACCACCCCCATCATTCCGAAGTCGACGAAAGTGAATTTCCAGGCCCGGCCAGGGGCGTCCGCTTCCCTGCCGCCGGCGCCGCCGAGGGGTGTCACGAAGATGTTGCCCGGATGCGGGTCGGCGTGGAAGAAGGAGTGCAGGTAGAGCTGGTCGAACATGACGGCCGCGAACTCATTGGCGACTTCGGACGGGTCGATGCCGGCTGCCCTCAGCCCGTCGACATCGTTGATCTTGATCGCGGTGACATCTTGCAGGGTCAGCACCCGCCGCGTTGTGCGCTCCCACACCAAATCGGGAACGCTGACTCTCGCGTCGTCCGCGAAGTCCTGGGCGAACCGCTCCGCGTTCGCCGCCTCGTGCAGGTAGTCGATCTCCTCAAGGCTCGTTAGCGCGAACTCCTCGACGAGGGCAGGCACGTCGACGCGATCCGAGACGAGGCGCACGCGGCTGAGCCAGCCGGCGACACGGCGCAGAGCTTTGAGGTCGACATCGACGACCGTGCCAATGCCCGGCCGCTGGATCTTCACGACGACGTCGAGCAGGCGCGTCTCGGCGGCATCCGTTTCTGATAGCCGGGCACGGTGGACCTGACCGAGGGATGCCGCGGCCAGCGGCGTTGGATCGATGAACGAGAACGCACGCTCGAGCTCGACACCCAGCTCGGCTTCGGCGAGGGCTCGGATCGCAGGGAACGGCACCGGCGGAACCTCATCTTGCAGACCCTCGAGCTCCTTGGTGATCTCCGGCGGCAGCACGTCAAGCCGTGAGGACATGAACTGGCCCACCTTGATCATGAGGCCGCCCAGGTCGACCGCGAGCACGTGGAAGTGCTGCGCAATGCGCTGCAGGCGCGCCGACCTGCTCCGCGCCGCGACCCGCGCGAGCCCGATCCGCGGGAGAAATAGTTCGAACCACCACGTCTGCACCAAATAGCGAGCGGCGAACCACAGGATTCTGCGGGAGCGAGCGCGCATGTCCCCGACGTCGGTCATCTGGTCTCGGTCATCTGGTCTCGGTCATCAAATCTCCGCCGCGCCGATGTGCTGGGGCACGCTCATTCCTGAGCGAGGATGGAGTAGAGCTTACGACGCGCCTCTTCGAGAACGGCGACGGCCTGTTTCACCTGCTCGGGGTTGCCGGTGCGCCCGACCTGTGCTGCCGCTTGGGCCAGGTCAATGCCTGCCTTGGGCAGCGCGGTCGCCCGCCCGCTGTCCCGAGCGCTCGGCGCCTCCCACGGTGCCGGCTGATCTGCCGCGGCGTCCGCCGTCTGTCGCCCCTCGTCTGTAAGCGAGTAGGTCTTGCGACCGTTGGACTCCTCGGCGCTGATCACGCCCTCGTCAGCGAGCAGTTGGAGCGTCGGATACACCGAGCCGGGGCTCGGCTTCCACGCACCATCGCTGCGTTCCTCGATCTCGTGGATGATCTGATAGCCGTGCATCGGCTTCTCGGCGAGGAGGGCAAGCACCGCCGCGCGCACGTCGCCTCGTCCCATCCTCATGCCTGCCTTTCGGTCGAACTGTCCGCGCAGCTGCTCCATCGCATCCCACACCGCGGTGGCTGGCCAGCCTTCACCAGAGCCGCCGCGTCGTCCGGCGAACCTATCGCCCATGAATGAATTGCTCATGATCTTCCTCCTCAGCGCCATAGCCAGCAAGGCTCGGCGATACTTAACGATATATCGGTAAGCCTGCTCTCGCCCAAAAAAGAGGCCAGCATCGAATTTCTCCGACGCTGGCCTGTGTATCGCCGACCAAAGACTTTCGGAACGCACGGCAGGGTCTCGTTGAGTTCTCGTCGGGGTTGCCCCTCGCCGGTGTTGCGCGGGGCAGGCATCGTTGGTCGTATCGGTCAGCATGGCCATCTCGGCCGAGGGGTCTTGCCTCGATTGCAGGCAGGCCACGTAAAACCGGCCAAAGGCCGGCCCGATCCTCTATCTCACTGCCGTGGTGCTCCGACGATGCCCGGGCGATTCAACCTATTTGAGCTGACCGCGGATCTCGCCGGCGGGGAAAGTAGGCGTGTGCACGTTGACATAGTAGGAACCGGGGCTCGCGGTGATGGCCTGGAGCACGGTCGCACTCGCGGTGGTGCAGTTCTGCACGGTCCAGTCGGTGCCAGAACCAACCATGAGCGGGATCACAACGGGGCCGGCGGTATTGCGGGGTGCAACGTGAACGTGCGCCGCAACGGCGGGCACGGAGAGGCCGCGCGCGCTGAGGGTGTAGCAGAACTCTGTGCCGTTGATGGAATAGCTGAAGAATCCACTCGAGCCGCCGGTCGCTCCGGGCGTTTCCTGCCCGTTGTTCAGTGGAATCGCGGGGACGCCGCCCGGCTTGGCATTCGCGACGCCCAGGTCGGCAAGCGTGAGCGCCAGCACGGCCCCGAAGACGGCGAGTGCCTTGGTGCTGACGCGGTTCGTTGTGCGCATAGTTGGTCCTCCATCGATGTGAATCCCCAAGGGGACCATACGCCGCGCGGTCGAAGCACACAACGGCCGGCCCAGCGCTCGCGGGACACGCAATAATCGCGATCTTTTCCGGGTGCCCTGGAACCGCCAGTTCAGGCGGTCAGACCCTCACTGGACGCGGTAGGAACCCCTGCAGGTACGTCCGAAGTGCCGGATCGCAGACGTAAACATACGTTCCCTGGATGCCACGCGTCAGGAGAACGGTGTAGATGTTGCGGACGAAGCGGAGGAGGTCGTCATCGCTGTAGACCTTGCCCAGACGGGGATTGTTCTCCTTCCCCTTCGTGTCGAAGTACGACTTCCGAGCTACGAAAAGCCTGCCCGTGACAGCGTCGTAGCGTAGGTCGGGGCCGATGATCACCCCGGCATAGTTGAGGTCATAGCCCTGCACCGTGTGGATCGAGCCGACTTCGTCGAGGGCCTTGGGCGAGGCAATCCAATCCGTCGCGACGCTGTTCCACCGGAACTCGCAGCCATCGATCTCAATGTCGAACGCGGTCCTGTCCGTCTTGCTCTTCCACGCCCATGCGAATCCGGCAACCAGACGCGAGAGGCCGGTCTCGGCGTCCTTATGCCGGATCTCGTCGCGCATCTCGGCGACGCTATCGAAGATGCGTAGATCGTAGCCGTCAAAGAGCTCGCGAGTCACGGGGCGCGGCACACCTGTGGTGGTCGCGGTGCCCAGAACGCGCCTGATGTAGTCGACATAGTCCGAGCCCGCCTTCACCCGCATCTGCGACACCAGCGGATAGTGCCGTCGCCTGGTTTTCGCGTCGCTTACGAGCTCGCCGAGCAGTTCGGCAGGCACGTCGGCCGGCCGAACGCTCTGCGCCGCGTCGAGGAGGAATATCTGGTGGCTGCTCTTGGCGCGGATCCAATCGAGTTGGGTCTTGGTCGCATCGTCGCTGCCGAAGAGCTTTTCCGTGATGAGCTGGAATTTCTTGTTCTGCACGCCTGAGGGTTGATTGGCGCGCTGGTTGAGACGGTGGGCCTCGTCGACAATCAGCAGGTCGAAGTGCTCGTCTGCAAGCCCGACCTCGAACGGAGTCATCACCATGTCCGGGCTCAACCCCGGGGTCCTCTGAAACACCTTCTTGATTGACTGCCGCAGCGACTGCTGCGGAATGACAAAGCCGATCCGTTTTTCGGCGAGCAGTTGTCGGTAGCCATCGACGAAGAACTCGGAGAATAGGGAGTCACTGTCGAGGTCCTCCGCAGGAGTCGACTTCGCGATGTCCATGAGCAGCTTGAGCATGTAGATAGCGACAACGGTTTTGCCTGTTCCCGGGTCGCCCTGGATGACGATCGTGCTGTCGGTGCCGGACTCAAGGTCCTGAAAGAGCCCCTCGAGGATGTCCTCGACGGCGATCGCCTGATCCTGGCTCAGTGCCTTGAACGGGGAGAGCTTGAAGAGGTCGCTGTTCTCGATCTCGGGAATGGTCCGCGTGAATACTCCGTCAAGCTTGAGCCGGTCGAACACCTCACGGAAGGTCTCCTGGTACAGGTCGCGATCGTAGTAGTCGGCCTCGGTGATCCCGTCGTTCCGGTTCAGCACGCGGAACGTGCCATCCCCAGCGAGCATCCGGATGAGATACGACTCGAGGTCGAGGCAGACGGACTTGTTGAAGGTCTCGTCAACGATCACCCGGATTGTGCTGAGGTGTCGCTTCTCCGGGGAGTCGAAGTGCTGACGCATTCGTGCTGCTGCGTTCAGCGATTCCCCGACGTAAACGTCGTTGAGGCTGGCCCCACGCGTCGCTGGGCGACCGGCAGCCGCATTGTCCAGGACGTACACGACCGGCCAGTTCGTATTGCGATGGTTGCTCGGCGCCCACGCCGTCACGGCTTCCTTATTGAAAGCGACGCGCTCTATCTCAAAGGGCGTCATACTTTGTGCTTCGCCCCCGCGCTTTGTCCACCGGATACTTCTCCCGCGTGACCGCGAGCTTGTCGCGCACGATCTGGTCGGGGTCTGCACCGATCCGGTCGGCGAGCAAGAGACAGTAGGTGAGCACGTCGGCCAGTTCGCCGCGAACCCGATCAGTGTCGGCGTCGGCGCCCCACTGGAAGCACTCGAGCAACTCCCCCGCTTCGATGGCGATGCTCTTCGCGAGATTCTCGGGGGTATGGAATTGCGCCCAGTCACGCTCGGCCATGAAAGCCGCAATCTCGTCGCCGACTGAAAAATCGTTCATCCCGTCAACGTATCAGCGCGGGGTTCTACACCGGCCCACCCATGTGCGTGGGGCGCGCAACATGTGCAAGATTGGGGCATCATCAACGCCAAAGTCCGGACACACGCTCTGAAGCAGAGCGGACGTGGGTCCAGTTCGTGTGCTGGACCACGACAGTTCGTCATTCCACAGCACTCGGGCCGTCAGTCGCCGGAAAGCTCCGAGGGCCTTGTTGCGCCAGAAAGCTCGAGGAGCACATTCGGCTCATCACCCACGACCCATGCATCGTGGCCCGGCTGGATGATTGCGAGGTCGCCCGGACCAAACTCCAGTTCGGTTCCATCGTCCATGAGTACGCCTTGTCGCCCAGAGAGAAAGTACTTCACATGGTATTTCTGGCACGTCTCAGTGTTCGCCACTGGCTTGACATGCTCCGACCATTTCCAGCCTGGCTCGAGCGTCTCTCGAGCCACGTCGAGACCGCCAATAGATACCGACTCAATGGTTCCTTTAGGGAAGGGCTTCTTTGTCTCATCCGGAGACGAGAAACTCTTCTTCACAATAGATTTCATGATTTCCCCAGCCGTTTAGGAAGTTAGGAAGTTAGGAAGTTAGGAAGTTCAGAATCGCGCTTCAGATTCTCTGCCCGGCCCTCACCGCCGACGCGGGGGAAGGAGTCAGTACCATCCCAAGTATCCTCCGGCAGGAAGAAAAAGGGAGAACAGGAAAGCAACCCCTCCGATGCCGGCAATGGGCGACATCCCCGACGGTCCTCTGTCCCATCCGTGAGCTCTCGAAGAACGCCGCAGACCGACCCCGCCCCGCGATCGGAGACGACGACATTCCCGCCCTGCCGATCTCCTTGCGCGTGATCTCAATGTCGGATGTGTGACCGTGTCGCGAGAATCGTGAACCAGCAAGACTGTGATCCGTGCTGTTTTGACCCGACCCAGGATTGTCAGCCGATCGGAAGCACCTCAACGGCAAGAGCCCGGTGATCCGATAGGCCGTCCTCCGAGAGTTCTATCGACCCCAACTCATACTCTTTCGGAACAAGAAAATAATCGTTCGCCTGGCGCGAACCGGCAAACGACACGTAATGCTCGACCTCCGTGGTGAGGACGTAGTCATCGCGCCACAGTTTGGCCTGCCGCTCCAGGTGATTCATGTTGAAGTCGCCGCCGATGATTCGCTTCTCACTCCGGGACTTCAGTATCCCGAGCACCTCTTCCAAATGGTGCAGCGCGTAGTCATCACGCACAGACAGATGCACGTTCGCGAACTTCCAAACCGCATCTCCCGAGATGTCGAAGAACTGCACGAGCCGATGGTGCGGGTCGTTCTCCTCATGCAGGAGCACCAACGTCTCTGCCCCCGTCACGGGAAGGCGACTCAGCACGCCGAGGCCCTCGCGGTATGGACCGTGCTTCTTATCGGTCTGCAGCCGGCTGATGGACGAGTGTCGATGCGGAAAACCCGCGGCCTGGTTCAACAGATCGAGCTGTGTGAATGGCGAGACGTCCGGTAGGTAGACAACCTCCTGCAACAAGACGACCTCCGGCCGCTCGCGCTCGAGGTAGCGCAGGATGAGCGGCAACCGCTCCTCCCAGTCGAAGAACCCACGCAAATTCAAGCTCACGATCTTCATGGATCCATCCTCCCTTGCGGACGCCCATTCTCATGTTGCGCCCCGCTATCCAACGCTAGCCAATCGATGGCGTGCGGGTCGGTGCCACACGACGGCGCGAGACACCTTCGTACGCCACGCCGATGCGGAGCAGCGCGAGGTCGGAGTAGGCCGCACCCGCGAAGGTGATCCCTACCGGCATCCGGATGTCGTCCATGAGCCCCATCGGCACCGTCACCGTGGGACTCCCGAGGTGACGAATCGCGAGGTTGCCGTTAGCGACCCAGACGCCGTTTTGCCAGCCACGGGCTGCGGACTCTGGATTTACATCCATATCCGCACGCCCGACATCGGCTACCGCAGGAAAAACGACGGCGTCCAACTCGTTGTCGCGCATCCACTCCTCAAGATCTCGGCGCCTGGTCTCCTCGAGCGCGCGAACCCCGGCTTCCAACTCCGGGATGTCCTCGAAGCTCTCGTACGGATGATCGCGAACCTGCGCAGGGTAGGTCGCGATGTCATCGTCGAATCCGTCGTAGCGATCGAGAAGCGCGCCCGGCGCGGGAGGGAAAATGGCGCCACCGTCGACATGCTCAAGGGAGTCAAACTCAGGGTCACCATTGGCCTTCAGGAAGTCTTCCCAAGCCCACGCCGCAAGGTCGACGATCTCTCGCTTGAGAAACTCGGGGCGCACAATGCCGCGAGTGGCGATGGTCGGCGCACCAGCTCGATCGCCTTCATAGTTGGAGACGACCGGGAAGTCGACATCCACGACAGTGGCACCGGCCCGTTCAAGATCACATCGAGCCTGTTCGAACAGGCTCAGGATGCTCGCGCGCGTGTCGATCGCGGTGCCCGTCGCGCCGCCTAAGCCGCCCGTGCCTGTACCCGCCGCGTCGTCGCGGCCAATGTACATTTTCGGAACACCAAACCGCTTGCCGGCGAGCGATTGCGCCTGACCGAGCGTTTTATCCGCATGTAAGGAGAGATATGTTTCTGGCCGCATACTGGACGCGCTAGGGATGCTCACCCACGGCTGCGAGCGCCAGAAGTCACCGCGCGTGTCATCGTCGTCGAACACGAGAACGTCGAGCACGGCGAGCAGATCAGCCATCGTGCGCGTGTGCGGAACCACGACATCCATTGTGGGAACGAGGGACCAATTTCCACGCACCGAGATAATTCCGCGTGACGGCGTATAGGCGCATAATCCGTTGTTCGAGGCAGGACTCCGACCGCTCGACCAGGTCTCCTCAGCCAGGCCGAAGGCGGCGAAACTCGCCGCGGTCGCGGTGCCCGACCCATTCGACGAGCCCGACCCAAAGGCCGACGTGAGGTATTCCGAGTTGTACGGGCTTTCAGCGCGCCCGTATACGCCACGCTGCATGCCGCCGTTGGCCATGGGCGGCATGTTGGTCAGGCCTAAACAGATCGCTCCAGCTCCGCGAAGCGCTTCGATTGTTGCTGCGTCGCGCATAGCGACTAGCTCAGCAAACGCGGGACTACCGGCCGCCGCCGTAAGACCGCGAACGAGATAGCTGTCTTTGGCCGTGTACGGGATGCCGTCGAGGGGGCCGAGACTTGCCCCGTTTTCGCGGCGCCGGTCCGATTCGCGTGCTTCGTCACGCGCATCAGGGTTGGTAACGACAACCGAGTTCAGCAGCGGACCATTTCGGTCGTAGCGCTCGATCCGCGCCAAGTATGCGGTGACCAGCCCTTCGCTGGTGAGTTCGCCGCTTTCGAGCGCCGCCTGGAGTTCAGCGATCGAGGCCTCGACTACGTCAAATGTGCTCATGCTGCTGCCACCTTTGGCTGTTGCTGGGTGATGCAATGGATCCCGCCGCCGCGTGCAAAGATCTCACGCGAGTCGACCATCCGAACGCTACGTCCCGGATATTCGTCGGCAAGAATTCCGGCGGCACGAGCATCCGATTCGGGGTCGGCAAAGCCGCAGCCGATGACGCCGCCATTGACGACGAGGTGGTTGACGTAGCTGTAGTCGACAAAGCCGTGGTCGTCGCGAAGAGCCGAGGGTGCGGGGAGCTCAACGATCTCCCATTCCCGACCAGCGGCATCTTGTTGGCTTGTGATGCTGTCGCGGATTTCGGCCATTACCCGATGATCCGGATGCTCGGGGTTCGGTTGGGCGTGCAGCAAGATGCGCCCTGGAGACGGAATGGTCGCCACAATGTCTACGTGCCCGTTGGTGCCAAAATCGCCATAGTCTCGCGTTAGCCCGCGCGGCAGCCAGACCGCGTGCGTTACCCCAATCGTGCGCGCCATCTCTCGCTCAACACGCCCGCGGTCTGCGTGAGGGTTTCTTCGCGGATCGAGTTGGACCGTGTCGGTGAGCAGCACTGTTCCCTCACCGTCGACATGGATACCGCCGCCCTCGTTGACGAGCAATGAGGTCACCAACTCGGCGCCAGCGGCAGCAGCCACAAACCGAGCAATCTCCGCCGATTTCACCCACTCAGCCCACGCCGGAGCGCCCCAACCGTTGAACACCCAGTCGATCGCGCCCAGCGCCCCCGGCCGCTGCTCATCGACGACAAACGTTGGCCCCACATCGCGCATCCAAAACTCATCGAGCGGTGCTTCGAGCACATCGATATTGCTGTCGAGCATCCGCCGTGCTCGGTCTACCTCAGTGGGATCGACGACCATGGTCACCGGCTCGAACTGTGCAATCACATTGGCGACTCCCGCCCACGCGGCATAGCCCCGTTCGCGTTCGCTCCCGGTTGCGCCAAGAGTTGCGCCCACCCGAGGGAAGGCCATCCAGGTGCGCTCGTGGTCCCCCGTTTCCGACGGCATTCTCCAATTCATTCTCAGCTCTCGTCGCCGTTGACAATTGTGGCTGCCATCCGTCTCCCTACCCGGATTGCTCCATCCACGTGCTGATATCCCTCTGACGCGAGGTCGCTGGAACCAAACTGGATCGGGCCAACCGGCTCTAGTTGTAGCGCGCCGTAACGGGAGAGTCCGCCCAGGTCAAAGCTGGCAGCGTAGGCGCCGCGAGTCCACTCCTCCGACGCCCAGTCACTCTCGTAATACACGACGGGTTCGAGCGCTTGGTCCCCGTAGAAAACAGCGAACGACTCGAGGATGCGGCGCCTGCGCTCCTCAGCCGAAAGAGCGAGAAGCTCATCCGCCTTCTCACCGGACACGAACCCGACGAGTGTGCCCCGCGTCTCGCCATGGTTCGTATTGTCGTACGCCTCATGAACCAGCTGATACGGGCTAAAAGCCGTACCCGAGAGCCCGGCGGCACGCCAGAACGGCGTCTCATAGGTGGCATGAACCTTAACCACCAGACCGAGTGACGAATGCTGCTGCATTTGTTGACGCAGCCTGGGCAGCGCAGGAACGTAGTCGATTCTGTCGTAGAGGTTCGGCGGAACGGCAACAACGACGTGCTGAGCCGTCACAGAAAGTTCGTCGCTGGTGACAGTCACGCCGGTTGCATCCCACCGAATTTCTCTCACCGGTTGGGAGAGCCGAACGACGCCTTCGCCCAGCTCCGACGCCAGGAGAAGTGGAACCTGCTGCAGGCCACCCACGACTCGCTTGTCGAGGATGAAGTCAGCGTCGACGAGGTTGCTGAAGCTTCCCGCGCTTGCCGCCATGAGCAGTGCCTGCAAAAGCGAGAAGGAGTGCGCGGGCTTGGTGAGCATGGCGTCGGCAACGTACATCGCGATGTTGTCGATCGCTTCGGCGTCAGTGCTCTGACTCTCCAGCCATGCCAAGTACGAGATGCGATCAAGTTCTGCTGCACGAGGGTGCGCCCAGGGTGCAGCGAGATCGAGCTCATCGACGAGCGCATCGAGGGTCGATATGAGTCGGGCGATTTCTCCCTCAGTGTCTTCGCCGGCCGGAAAAATGTCACCGGTATAGCGACGCGCCTGCCCATCACGGGAAACATAAACGCTCTCACCGTCGCGGTAGCGCGCATACGTTTCTAACCCGAGTTCCTCGAGTGTCTCGATGAGTGCGGTTTGATCGGGGGAAACCCATTGGCCACCGATCTCGAACATCTGACCGTCGATGGAGTCTGTCCAGAGTCGCCCCCCGATTCGGTCACGCGCTTCGAGCACAATTACGCTCTTGCCCGCGTGCATAAGTGCTTTCGCGGCAGTGAGACCGGTGGCGCCGGCCCCAACGATGACGACGTCTCGCTGGATGGTTCTCATGGTGTCAAGGACTCTCTGGTTTGTTCCGTGCTGGTGGGCGCGACTGGAGCAGCCGTGTGGAAGCTCGCTCCTCCATTATTTACCACCTGCTCAATAATAGTCAAGAACGGATACACTTTCGGGATGGGAGCAAGCGTGACGCGACGACGAAATCCGGCCGAACGAGCGCTCGAAGTTCGAGACGCGGCAGAGACGATTGCGCTAACGCGAGGTCTTGCGGCTATCTCGCTGCGCAACCTTGGAGCGCACTGCGGCGTTACCGCGCCGCTCATCGCGCACTACGAACCCAACATGGACGCCCTGGTTGCCAACACGTTCTCGGTTATAGCCACACGGGAGATCGATGAAGTCACCCTCTACGCACAAGCTCCTACCGAACCCGTGGATCAGTTGCGGGCGCTCATCGATGCCCTTGCCGACCCTCGCCGAGACAACGTCAGCGAAGTGTGGTGCGACGCCTGGAGCATTGGCCGCAGAAACGAGCCCCTCGCCGCGGCAGCCCGCCACGCAATGGATTCCTGGCAAGCACTCGCGATCAGCATCATCCTCGACGGTCAACAGCGCGGGCAGTTCGCTGACGCTCGCCCCGAGCGCGTAGCGCTCGTGCTCTTTGCCCTCGTGGATGCCACCGCCGCGTATAAACTCGTCGGCTATCGCAGCCGAGCCGACCGCGACGCACTAGTGCGCGAAACGATCGAAGACATGGTGAATATTTAGTTAGAGCGCTTCGCGAGCGTGAGCTCGATAGTGGCTAGCCGGGAGTCAAATTCCCCACCCGATTGCTGAGTACTCCAGTTCCCATGGGGAAGACTGTCGGCCTCGAATGGGTCGACGGTGATCTCTAATCAAGTCGTCGACATGTCCGCGCTCAGAGGCGGCTCCAGGTTTCGTGGTGGGGTGTCTACACCCTTTGCGACGAAGCGGCCAGGCGTGCGCGCAGGCCCTCGATGAGCGCGTCCATCCCAAGCACAAATGCCGCTCGGGCCCCAGCCCGATCCCGATTCACGGGCTCGAGCGAGCGGCGCAGAGCCTCCAACTCGGGCGGAACCGCATCCGCAGACAGAAAGGAACTCGGTGCAATCGCGTCGAGCGCAGAACCGAGCACGAGCGCCTCGATCGTGCGCATGACGGCGACCGCGTCACCGTCGGCCCAGCCGCCGCGCACGAGCGCGCTCACAACGACGTCGTACATGCGCATCGTGGACGGATCGGTGATGGGCGTGGTCGCGAGGAGGCGGATGCAGTTTGGTCGCATTGCGAATGCGGCGAGGTAGGACTCCGCCCAGACAACGATCGCCTCGTCCCAGGTTGTGACCGCGAAGGTGGAGGTGTCTATCTCCTCCACGACGAGGGCGCGCATCCCTTCGATCAGATCGTCTCGGCCGGAGATGTGATTGTAGAGCGACGACGGCCGCCGATCCAGCCTGGCGGCGAGGCTGCGCATTGTGAGCTGTTCGGCGCCCTGTTTCTCGGCGAGGTCGAGTGCGGCGATCACGACCTGGCGTCTCGACAGCGACATGAAGCACCTCTCGAAAAGTGGGTCTTCCCTTGAAGGGCCCGAACCCATACTCTACTCAATACGAACAATGTTCGTATTGATGGTGCGCTATGCACGAAACCCCGGGAGGCCCAGTGTGACAGTACCCAGCGTGATGGAATCGGCCATGACAATGTTCACCGGGGGAACCGTATGGCTGGGGGCCGGCGTCACCGAGGCAACCGCTCTGCTGGTCAGCGAGGGACGAATTGCGGCCGTCGGCGATGCCGCCCTGGAACTGGCGCGGCGGAACCTGACGTTGCCCACCCCCTCTGCGATCGACGTCGTTGAGCTCGACGGGGGCTTCCTGATGCCCGCCTTCGGCGAGGGCCACGCGCATCCGCTGTTCGGAGGTCTCGAGGATTGCGGGCCCCGCGTGCGAGAGTGTTCGAGTATCGCCGAGATTGTTGCCGAGGTGCGCCGCTATGCGGAGGCACACCCTCAGGACGAGTGGATACTCGGTGCCTCATACGACGGATCGCTCACGCCCGGTGGCCTATTTGACGCCCGTTGGCTCGATGAGGCAGTATCCGACAGGCCTGTCGTGCTGCGCGCCTGGGACTACCACACGGTCTGGTGCAACTCGCTGGCCCTCGAGCGCGCCGGCATCGATGCGAATACCCCGCAACCCGAACTCGGTGAGATCCCTCGACGCGCCGACGGCAGTCCGCT
Source organism: Cryobacterium sp. (assembly GCA_039924805.1). Lineage (GTDB taxonomy): Bacteria > Actinomycetota > Actinomycetes > Actinomycetales > Microbacteriaceae > Cryobacterium. The sequence continues at coordinate 3,609 of JBDTAA010000020.1, read as the reverse complement.
CGGCATTCTGCGGGAGTGGGGAGCAATCGAGTTGGTCACTGCGGTCAGCCCCGGCTACAGCCTCGACGACCGGATAGAGGCACTGCGACGAGCGACTAAGCACTACGCAGAACTCGGGGTGACCTGGGTTCAGGATGCGTGGGTCGAGCCGGCCGACGTCGACGTGTATCTCGAGGCAGCCCGCCGCGGCGTCCTGTCCACCCGGGTCAACCTTGCACTGCTCGCCGACCCCAGGCACTTCCCCGCTTCGCTACCCGCGATGATCGAAGCGCGGCGGCAAGTGGAGCGTCTGGGGCATCCCCGGCTCACGGCGCACAGTGTGAAGTTCTTCGCCGACGGGGTGGTTGAGAATGAAACGGGTGCACTTCTCGAGCCGTATTGTTCTGGCCTCCACGAACACGGAATGCTGGTGTGGACGGCAGAACACCTTGCCGAGTCAGTCGCTGCTGTCGACGCGGCGGGTTTCCAGCCCCATATTCATGCCATTGGGGACGCGGCTGTTCGTCGCGCGCTGGACGCCACTGAGTACGCCCGGAAGATGAACGGTCGCGCTGATCACCGTCCCGTGATCGCGCACGTGCAACTTGCGACCGCAGCCGATCTCCCCCGCTTCCACGAGCTGGGCGTGATCGCTGTGATGCAGCCGCTCTGGGCCCAGATGGACGAGCTCATGACCGTGCTCACAGTGCCACGCCTGGGGCTCGAGCGCACCGATCGTCAGTACCAGATGCGCACTCTTGCCGAGACCGGAGCGACGCTGGCCTTCGGTTCGGACTGGCCATGCTCCTCGGCGTCGCCCCTCGAGGGCATAGGCATCGCCATCTCGCGCGCCACGATCAACGGCGAACCGGCGGGGGGTTGGACGCCCGAGCAGCGCCTCGACCCAGAAACCGCCCTCGCCGCCTACACGAGCGGCGTGGCCAGCCAAGCTGGCGCCGACCGCACACAAGCGCCCTGGGGCACCATCCGCGTGGGGGCGAGCGCCGATCTGGTCTGGCTCGCCCGCGACCCGAGGAAACTCAGCCCCGCCGAACTTCCGACCGCCGGGATCCGTGCCACCTACCTGGCCGGCACGCCGACCTACCGCGCGGTGGCTCCCCTTGAATGAAACGCCCGCCAACCCGGACAAGCCCGCCAACCCTGACAAGAAGAGAGAAGCCCAATGACGACAGCGTCCAGTGTTGTACCTATCGCCTCACCGCCAACTACCACCGGCCAAGGCCAACTGCGCCGCGTGCTGGGAGTGCCCTCGCTGGTGCTGTTCGGACTTGTCTACATGGTGCCGCTCACCGTGTTCACCACCTACGGTATCGTCACCCAAATCACTGGCGGGCGCCTGCCCACTGCCTATTTGATCACCCTGGTCGCGATGGTCTTCACGGCGCGCGCCTACGGACAGATGGCACGCGCGTTCCCGTTCGCCGGATCGGCATACACCTATACCCAGCGCAGTTTCGGGCCGTCAATCGGGTTCCTCACGGGGTGGTCGCTCATGCTCGACTACCTGTTCCTGCCGATGATCAACTACGTCGTGATTGGGATCTATCTGAACGCGGTCGTCCCGAGCCTGCACCCCTGGATCTTCGTGCTTGCGTCGATTCTCCTTGTGACCGTGCTCAACATCGTGGGGATCACCTCAGTGGCGCGCGCGAACGTGGTCGTCATCGCCATGCAGGGCATCTTTGTAGTGGTCTTCTTGGGCGTGGCTATGGCTTCCATCGGGCAGGGTGCGAGCGTCGACCTGCTAGCCCCGTTCGTTGGGGACGGCACCGCCGCCGGATTCGGGCCGCTGGCAGCAGGAGCTGCAATTCTCTGCCTGTCGTTCCTCGGCTTTGACTCCGTGTCCACGCTGGCGGAGGAAACACGAGACCCGAAGAAGAATCTGCCTCGCGCGATCATGATCATCACGCTCATCGCGGGGGCGACGTTTACCGTCCTGGCCTACGTGAGCCACCTGGTCCTGCCGAGCCACGCCTTCGGCAGCGTGGATTCCGCTGCCCTTGACGTGGTCGCGCAGGCCGGCGGTGCGTTCCTGTCATCACTCTTCATCGCCGCATATATCGCCGGCGCGGTCGGTTCCGCCCTCACCTCGCAGGCATCAGTGTCGCGCATTCTCTTTGCAATGGGTCGGGATGGGGTTCTTCCTTCTCGGATCTTCGGGCGACTGAGCGCACGTTTCGATACACCCGTGTTATCGATCCTGGTGGTGTCAATCGTGTCGCTGCTTGCCTTGGTGATCGATCTCGGGCTCTTGGCGGAGATGATCAGTTTCGGCGCACTGATTGCCTTTAGCGCCGTCAATCTATCGGTGATCAAGCACCACTTCTTCGGACTCAACAAGCGCGGGGTCCTGCACACGCTCAACTATCTGATTGTTCCTGCTGTTGGAGTTCTACTGACGTTCTGGCTGTGGACAAGCCTGTCGCAGCGAGCGCTCACGGTGGGACTAGTGTGGCTGGCCATCGGCTTCCTGTACCTGCTCATCCTGACCCGCGGCTTTCGCCGGCCGACACCCATGCTCGATCTGAAGGAATAGCTCCAGCGACGACCGCTGAGATTGGGCGCCCCTGGTGATGACCAGGGGCGCCGCTCAATCGCTTTCCCCCTGTTCCGATGGTGGGGTTACGAGAACACGACCTACTACAACGTCATCTGCGGGCGCGCGCATTCAGCGATGCGGAGGTGGCCGATGCCCCCTCCGGGAACGGTCGCTGCTCTAAGGGGGATGCGGGCGACCGCGGTGCGGAGGAGGCTCTCTCGATCTAGGGTTTTGCTGGGTCGATTACAATTTCTTCGCCCGAAGCGAGGCGGGCCTCGAGTTCAGCCAGAATCGTGGTGGTTGCACTCATCCCGAAGCGGGTGACCCCGACGTGCATCATTGAAATTGCCATGTCGAGAGTGCGCACCCCGCTCGACGCTTTCACGCTTACCTGCGGGCCCACGTTTGATCTCATAATTCGCAAGGCATCCAGCGTTGCTCCAGCGTGCGCGAAGCCTGTGGAGGTCTTCACGAAATCAGCTCCGACCCGCTCTGTCATGGCGGACCCGCGCGCGATCTCGTCGTCGTTGAGGTACGCGGTTTCTAGGATCACCTTGACTACGTGACCGCGCGAGAGTCGCACGACTTCGCGGAGCTCGCCCTCGACCTCGGCGTCGCGACCGCTTCGAAGCCAACCGATCTGCTGCACAACGTCGATTTCTGACGCGCCGTCATCAAGCGCTTGAATCACCTCGGCGAACTTCGACGGACTGGAATTGCTTCCGTGCGGGAATCCGATGGGTGCTCCTACGATCACGCCGCTCCCGGCGAGAAAGCGAACCGCATGCTTCGTGTCGCGTGTCGGCACAAATACCGAAAACACGCCCTGGTCAGCGGCCGATGCAAGCTGGGCGTCGAGCTCGTTGCGCGTCATCTCGGGGTTCAGGATCGCGTGATCGATCATCGAAGCCATGACCTCGCGTGTGAGGCGGATCGGTTCCCCCGCTGAGGGCCTGCCCATATCGGCGTTCATGTCTTGCCTTTCCTTCGGAGAGTAGACCGGAGCCGCGTAAAGAGACCAGTCAATCTCGGTCACGTTCGGTTGAAAGGGTCACGTCCCGCTGAGTAGT
>JBDTAA010000019.1:0-11941 GCA_039924805.1 Cryobacterium sp. | reverse complement strand
CCGCGGAGGCCGACCCCACCCTTTCATTCGTGAGTGGTGCGGCGCCTGCTACTGCTCGACGCCGACGGTGGAAAGGTCGATTGCCCCGAAGAAGTAGCCGACCTGGGCATTGCGGATCTGGGACCCGACGACGCTGTTGGTGTAGCTACGAATCAGCGGAACCAAGGGATACGTCTGCATCGCCTCGTTGTAGAGCGTTGCCCACTTGGCGCCGAGTTCCTCGGCGGTACCATTGGCCGAACGCAACGCATACATCTTCGGGGAGATCTCCGAGTCGTAGTAGCGCGGGATGTTGCTGAAGCCGAAAGTGGTTCCGTCGAGGCTGGTGCCCAGGTTGGGGTCTGCCGTGGTGCGTACGGAGTTACTGTCGGCACCACCACACCAGCCGGCACGGGCGATGTCTGGCATCTCGGCGCTGGCGAGCACGGTGTAGTAGTTCGCGGCCGGGATTGGCCGCAGCTCCAGTTCGATTCCGAGCTGAGCGAGGTTCTGCTGCAGCACGGTTCCGACGTTCTTGTAACGGTCGGTCGCGTTGGAGTAGCCATAGCTGAGCTTGGCCGGCACGTCCTTGCCTTCAAGGAGCGCCTTGGCCTTGTCGAGCTGCGGCGAACCGTCGATGTTGAGATCGGAGTCCTGCTCGACGTAGCCGACCATGTTCGGGTTCAGGCTCGAGTTTGTGATCTGGCCGAAGCGGAGCCCGCCGTACTGCACCTGCATGGCCGCGCGGTCCATGGCCAGCGCAATCGCGTGGCGCACGTCGGGGTCGGTGATGGTCTCGGTGTTGAAGTTGATCGTGTCAATGCATCCGAGGAGACCGGAAGCCGTGCGCTCGGCGATCGAGGGCTCGTTCAGACGCGTTGTGTCAGATGCCTGCATGGCACCATTCGATTCGAGCGTGATCGCCGTCGGGTCAGCGTCGCCGAGCATCTGCTGGCTGATCGTCGCCTGCGACGTGGACAGCGAGAACGTGAAGGTGTCTGGTAGCGCCGTACGGTTCTCGTCGGTGGCCGGATCCCAGTGCGGGTTGCGAACGAGGTTGAGCTTTCGGCCGCGGTCGTAGCTCTCGATCATGTACGGCCCGGAGGAGACCGGGTGGTTGGTGTAGTCGAGCATCGTGTCTTTGTCGGCCGGAACCGGGGCGGTGTTCGAGCGCGATACGAGGGCAGCGAACTCGGAGAACGGCCGCTTGAGGTGGAAGATGACCGTCCGTGCGTCGGGCGTCTCGACGGCCGTGAACTCTGCATCACTCGCGTATGGGCCCTTGTACGTGTCGGAGTCGAGGGCCGCGTTAAGCTCCTGCGGCGCCTGCGTGAACACATCGCGGGCGTAGGTGCGCGCGACTCCGTACTTGACGTCCTCGGAGGTGATGGGGGTCCCATCCTCGAAGAGGAGACCCTCCTTGAGGGTGAAGCTCCACGTGAGACCGTCGTCAGAAACGGTTCCGGTGTCGGTGGCGAGGTCGGGAACGATCTCTGGCGACTGGCCAGACGTTTCCTTGGCCATGGTGAGAGTGCGGTAGTACAGCTGGCCGACGTTGGCCGTCTGTACGTAGTTACTGTTGCCTGGATCGAGTGTCATGAAGTCGGCCGACATCAGAACATTGACATTGCCACCAACGCTGTCGAAGCCTGGCTTCACGACAACGGCAGCGTAGGGGTCTGCGTTCCCAGAAGGGCCTGGGGCAGGCCGGCCCCCGGCGGTGCAACCGGTGACGGTCAGCGCCACGATGACTGTGGCCGCGACGGCCAGAGTACTTCGGAATTTCATGACTCTCCTTGCTCTGTGATGATGGTGCGGATTAGGATCGCGAGGCCTTGGGATCAAGGGCATCGCGCACGGCGTCGCCGAGCAGATTGAATGCCAGGACGGTGACGACGAGAAAGAACCCGGGAACGGCGAGGAACCACGGGTCGGTCAGATACCAGTTGCCGGCCTGGGCCGCGTTGAGCATCTGACCCCAGGACGGAGTCGGGTCTTTGACTCCCACGCCCAGGAACGAAAGCGCGGCTTCCGCCGAGATGTTGAGTGGGATGAGCATCGTGCCGTACACGAGCACGACCCCGAGCACATTGGGGATGATCTGCTTGAAGATGATCGATGCATGGGAGGCGCCATACGCCTTCGCTGCCTCGACGTACTCCTGCTCTCGGATGCTGAGCACCTGGCCGCGCACCACGCGAGCGAGGTACGCCCAGCCGAAGAACACGAGGATGATCACGAGCGAGGCGATCGGCACGAAGCTGCCGCTGTCGAGTGCGGTGCCGCGAAGCCTCGACTGCAGGATCGGGGTGAGAGAGAGCACGAGGAGGAGGTGCGGGAAGGCGAGAAAGAGATCCATGATGCGGCTGATGATCATGTCGGTCTTGCCGCCGAAGTAGCCGGCGGCCGCCCCGACCACCGTGCCCAGCACCACCGAGACGACAGCCGACAGCAGCGCGATGACGAGGGAGACTCGCGCTCCGTAGGCGGCGCGCGCAAAAATGTCCCGACCGAGACCCGGCTCGATACCGAGCCAGTGTTCGGCGGAGGGGTACATGAAGCCGGGCATGGGTAGACCCGGCGAGTAGAAATTGTCGAGGTACTCGGGCCCCGTATGTGTCGTGAACGGATCGGTCCCGGCGATCGCAACCAAGACCGGGGCCAGGATCGCGAACAGCACGACCGCGACAACAGTGCCGAAGGAGATGAGAGCAACGGGGCTCTTCTTGATGCGCATCCACGCGGTGGCCATCAGCGACCGTCCGGTCAGTACCGCGGCCGGCTTGGGCGTCGGGCCCGTCTGCACCTTCTTCGCGGCCTTCATCTGGGCCTTCGCGAGATTCGTGCCGGGCGAGTCCGGCGCAGGCGAGGCTGCAGGCTGGGCCAACGTCACGTCTTGCTGCGTATCCGTCACGGTCTTCCTCGATTGCGCTCGGCGATGTTTGGATAAATGTATACCAAACCGAAGAATGCGCAAATCAGTCACGGGCCATGGCGTGATGCGCCGCACTCGGTTTGCCGCGAATCGGTGGTTAGATCCCTGTATTTACGGTACTTTCGAGCGTTACCCTTTCGTGACCCTGACCGTGGCGTTTGATTGCGCCGATGCGGCACGATAGGTTTTGGATACCAAACGTGCTTCTGGCACAGAATCCGGAGGACCATGCGCATCCTGATCACCGCCGACCATGTGCTGGCCCATGACGGTTCCACGCACGTGGAGCTGCGTGACGGCGCCGTAATCGTCGACGACTCTCTCATCAGCTACGTCGGGCCGCGTGCGGATGCGCCGGAGGACGGCATCGACGAGCGCATCGAGCTCGGCGAGAGCCTGCTGATGCCCGGGCTGATAGACCTCGACGCTCTCACCGACATCGACCACCTGCTCATCGACTCCTGGTGGAGCTCGGAACACTCGGCTCGCCTGCAATGGTCGGCCGGGTACTTCGCAGGAGAGCGCCGCCACGTCTTCAGCACAGAGGAACGCCGCGAGGTGCGCGAATACGCTCTGCTCCAGCTCGCCATGCACGGCATCACGAGTTACATGCCGATCGCCTCAGAGGTGCATTCGGACTGGGCCGAATCGTACGACGATCTCGTTGCCATGGCGGAGGTCTCGCGGGGCATCGGCCTGCGCGGTTTCCTTGGCCCGTCCTATCGTTCCGGGGTGAACGCCGTGACGGCGAGCGGCACGCGCACCGTGCTCATGGACGAGGCCGAGGGGGAGGCCGGTTTCGCCGACGCTCTGCGGTTTCTCGACCACCTTGCCGAGCTCAGTGACCCCCTGCTCACCGGCGTGCTCCTGCCTTGCCGAATCGAAACGCTCACCCCCGCGCTCCTTGCACAGACAGCGGTTGCCGCTCGTGAGCGCGGCGCGATCGTGCGCCTGCACGCCCTCCAGGGCGAGTTCGAGCGCGGCTACATCCTGGAGAACTACGGTCATACGCCGCTCGAACACATCAGGGAGGCTGGGCTCCTCGCCGCACGTCTGATCGTGCCGCACGGCATCTTTCTCGACGTCAACCCGCGCGTTGACGGCGAAGACAACGGCGACCTCGCCGTGCTCGCAGACAACGACGTGTCCATCGTTCACTGCCCGCTCACGAACGTGCGCTACGGCTCAAACCTTGAGACCTTCACCCTCTACCGCGAGCACGGCGTCAACCTCTGTCTCGGCACGGATTCTTTTCCGCCTGACCTCATTCGCGGAATCGACGCCGGCGTGCAGTTGTCCAAGGCACAGCACGGCGACCTCTCGCGCGGAGACCTTGCAGGGTATATCGAGGCCGCCACGCTGGGCGGTGCCGCCGCACTCGGCCGCGACGACCTCGGTCGAATCGCGCCGGGCGCCCAGGCAGACCTCACGGCGTTCCGGCTCGATGACTTTCGCATGGGTGTCACCGACGACCCGCTCCGCACTCTCGTGCTGAACGGCACGGGACGTGACGCTTCGTTGACGATGGTGGCAGGCGCCATCGTCATGCGCGACGGCGTGATTCCGGGTGTTGACCTGGCTGCCATGCGTACCCGCGGGCAGGCACTTTTTGAGAAGATGCGCGCCGCCTACACGGAACGCGACTACCGAGGCGGAACCAACGATGAGCTCTTTCCCCCGGTCTTCCCCGTACTCTAGAGCCATGACCAGCGCCGAGCCCGAGCCCGAGCCCGACCGCGAGGCGCTCGCCGAACCGGTCTACCGCGACCTTCTTCGTGCGATCATCTCCGGCAGCCGGGGGCCTGGAACTCGTCTCAAGGAACGGGACCTGTCGGAGCACTACTCGGTGTCTCGAGTGCCCGTTCGGCAGGCGATCCAACGGCTCGAGGCCGAGGGCTTCGTCGAGAGCGAGCCGCACCGGGGTGCCGTTGTGCGCAGGGTCTCCACCAACGACATCAACCAGCTGTTCGATGCCCGCCTGTGCATCGAACCGTTCGCCACTCGCATGGCGGCGCAGCGTTTGGGTGCGGGCATCGGCGATCCCACACGAATCCGCATGCTCTTGCTCGATTCGACGCGGTCCGTTGGGGTTGGTGAGGTCCCCGACGATCTCAACTCCAACCTCGGCTTTCACGACGAAATCGTGCGCCTCAGCGGCAACACTCTTCTCGTCGACTTTCTGCAGCCCATGCTCGGCCGCATGGAATGGGTCTTTAGCCTCACCCATGCGTCGCGCGAAGCCGAGCAAACCCTTGAGCACCAGCAGCTCTACGATGCCATCGTGAGCGGAAACGCCGAGCTTGCCGCGGCCCTGGCACATGCGCACATCGAACTGGCCCGCGCCCCCACCCTCCTTGCGCTGGAATCGTTCCTCAGCGCCTGAGCCGAAACCCCTGCGCGGGCAGCCCGGTGTCGGCGAACCAGCCGAGGGGTCGGCTTGGTCGGCGCCGGGGAGAATCAGGGGCGGATGATGCGTCGCTCGATGGCTGCGGCGACCGCCCCGGCCCGGGTGTCCACGCCGAGCTTGCCGTAGATGTGCGAGAGGTGGGACTTGACTGTTGCCTCGGAAACGAGCAACGCTCGTGCCAGTTCCTTGTTGACCAGGCCCGTCGAGAGCAGTTCGAGGACCTCGACCTCCCGTTCTGTGATGACCGGCGACTTCGGCGATGACGCTCGCCGCACGAGCATGGCGGCCACAGTCGGCGCCAATGATGTCTCGCCGCGGGCCGTCGCGCGGATCGCGGAGAACAGCTCGTCGGGCGGAGCGTCCTTGAGGAGGTAGCCGCGCGCACCGGCGTCGAGGGCGCGCAGCACGTCCGCCTCGGTGTCGTAGGTTGTCAATACGAGCACCTCGGGTGCCTCGGTCAAGGCCCGCAGCCGTGCAGTGACCTCCGCGCCGCCGGCCCCGATACCCAGGCTGAGATCCATCAGCACGAGGTCCGGTCTGTCGAGGGTTACCGTGCGCTGGGCGCTCTCAAGGTCGCTGGCTTCGCCGACAACCGCGAGGTCGTCCTGCCCATCGATGAGGGCCCGCAGACCTGCTCGCACGACAGGATGATCGTCAACGATGACGATTCTGATCGTCATGTCCTGTCCGCCAAGGGAATCGCGACCGACACCGTGGTTCCCTCGTTGGGTGCGCTCTCCGTGGACGCGCGCCCTCCCAGCCCCTCGACCCGGTGGCGGATGCCGCTCAAACCCCGCCCGCGGTCACCCACAGACCTCTGGCGGTACGGCGTGAATCCACGGCCGTCGTCGTGCACGTCGAGGAGCACCTCGTCATCGACGTAGGTGAGCGAGACCACCACTCGACTCGCCTGGGCGTGCTCGACAACATTGGCCAGCGCCCCGCGCAGCGTCCGGATGATGGCGCCCGCGACTGTGGGCGACATGGGCACGGGATCGCCGTGGACGCGGACCTCGGCCGGCACCCCAAGGCTCGCGAGCTCGACGACGCGGCGCACCATCGCGGGCAGGGCCTCGCTCGAGGCGTCCTCGAGGCCGGCCGGAGCGAGGCCCTGCACGACCCGCCTGACCTCATCGAGCCCCTCTCGCGCGGTGGTCGCTGCCAGGCGGATGTGGCTCCGTGCGACCTCGGGTCTGCTCGACCAATCTCGTTCGGCGGCGTTCAGGAGCAGGTTGATGCTCGACAGTCCCTGTGCAACGGAGTCATGGATCTCTCTGGACAACCGGGCGCGTTCGGCCAGCGCGCCGGAATGTCGCTGCGCCACCAGAAGATCCGTCTGGGTAGCCGTGAGGTCATCGAGCAGGAGTTGCCGTTCGAGCGACTTCCGTTCGAGGGCACGGAACGCGATGACTGTGACGAGTGCGATCCCCACCGGCCCGACGACGATCGTCGGATCAAAACCGTCCGCGATGCGCAACCACCCCGCGCTCACGACTACCGTCATGAGCGCGACGAGCCCAGCGGCATAGGGAAAGGGCAGGACCTGTAATGCTGCGAAGGCCAGGGGCACGGCGGTCCAGGCGAACGACGGTGCGATGAGTGTCAGGGCCACCCACAGCGTGATGGCCACGACGACCCAAGCGGTCGGACGCCACGACCGGCCGCCGACGAGGCGACGCCCGGCGTACACCAGGATGAGCGCGGACGCTCCGGCGAGAATGAACAGACCCGACGCGTCGAGCCCGTGACGGCTGACGTAACGAATGGCGCAGACGATGACGAGCGCAACCAGAACGACATCCAGCCATCGGTCCAGACGCGCGACTGGGGCGAGGATGCCTCGCAGGCGAATCGGGCCCTCGGCAGCGGCGCTCATGACTCCCCAGTTTACGTAGGGTCGGGCCGGTTTGGCATCATCCGGATGGCCATTCAGGCGTGGCCGATTGCATGACGCAACCAGGCGGCAGAGGGCCGAAAGTGGACTCATCCCATAGTTTCTCTGACTGGAGTTCACAATGAAGCGTCACCTCGTCGCAGTTGCCGCCATGGTCGCGGCCCTTTCCCTGTCCTACGTCGCTGCGCCGTCATCGGCGGCCGAGGGCGGTCGGCCGGCCACCTACGTGTTGTCCGGGGACGCCGGCGGCTCCAAGTTCGAAGGCATCGGCTCCGACCAGCGCCGCGGAACGTTCTATGTCAGCGAGGTCACGGGCGGAGAGATCCACCGTGGCTTCGCGGCGACGCCACACGCCCAGGAATGGCTCGGCGGTTCGGGCACAGACGGCCGGTTCACCGCTCGTGGCATCACCGTGGATGACGCCGGCAACGTCTACATCGCCGGCGGACCCAACGGTATCGACGCCGGCACGGGTGGGGACAACGGCCGGCCCGACCTCTGGATCTACTCGCCATCCGGAGAGCTGCTCGCGGCGCTGCGCGCACCGGGCGAGGGCGCTTTCCTCAACGACGTCGTGATCGGAGCGGACCAGGCGGCCTACTTCACCAACTCATCCGCCCCACAGGTCTTCCGGGTGGCACGCGGTGAGTCGGGGTGGGGCATCGAGCTGTGGTCGGACGCGACCGGCACCATAGCGACACAGCCTGGTTTCAACCTCGGCGGCCTGGTGCTCACCGCCGACCGCAGCGCCCTCGTCGTGGCGCAGGGGACGACCGGTCAGCTGTGGCGCTTCGACTCTGCGGACGGCTCCGTGTCCCCGGTGGCGACCGGCGGTGCTGACCTGGTCAACGCTGATGGCCTCGTCCGGCGCGGGGGCAAACTGACGGTCGTGCGCAACTTCTCACGGATGATCGCGACACTCAGGCTGTCGGCCGACGGCGGCACGGCGGCTCTCGTCTCGCAGGCCGCGACAGACCCCACCCGCGTGCTCACGACGGCCACGGTGCTTCGCGGCCGTATGCTCTACGTCGACAGCAAGTTCGATGAGTCCGTGGCCACTCCGCCGTACGAAGTGATCACCGATCCCTTCGCTTGATGAACCATAATGTCCTCCATGACCCGCGAATTCCTCGCCCGCGCCGCTACGGCCGCCCTGATCGCTGTGGCGGCGACAGCGTGCACAGCGACGGGCGCGGGCAACTCGCCGAATTCGACTCCGGAGGTGCTTGACCAACTCCTGCGAGACGCTGCGTGGCAGGGCGACGTCGAGCGGGCGACGGCCCTGATTGCGCAGGGCGCCGACGTCAACGCCAAGGATGGCACCGTCCAATCCGCGTACCTCATCAGCACCAGCGAGGGATTCCTCGACCTGCTGCGCCTCACCCTGGCCAACGGGGCGAAGGTCGACGACAAGGACAGCTGGAACGGCACGGGACTAATCCGGGCCGCGGAGCGCGGTCACTGGCTGGTCGTCGGAGAGCTGCTGCAGGCAGGCATCGACCGGGACCACGTGAACCGCATCGGCTACCAGGCGATCCACGAAGCGGTCTGGCTGGGACAGGACTCGGCAGACTACGTCACCACCGTGCGCGTGCTCGTGGCGGGAGGCGTGGAGCTGACCCGCCCCTCGGGGACCGAGCGCCTGACCCCTGTGCAGATGGCCAGGGAGCGGGGCCACGACGGCCAGGAGTCGGTGCTGACGAAAGTGGTCACCGTGGAGGAGATCGCTGATCCTGACGCCGAACTCCTCCGCGCCGCGCGGGAGGGCGACGCAGACCGCGTCGCGTTCGCACTTCGCGCCGGGGCGAATCTGGAGGCTCGCGACGCGCGGGCTCGCACCCCGCTGCTGTTGGCGGCGACGCACGACGGCGTCGACGCTGCCCGCGTTCTCGTCGCCCTGGGCGCCGACCCGGACGCGCTCGATGACAGGCACGACACCCCCTGGCTCGTCACCGGCGTGACCGGGAGCGTTGCCATGCTCGAGACCCTGCTGCCGGCCTCCCCCGACCTGACGATTTCCAATCGCTACGGCGGGTTGTCGGTGATCCCGGCGAGTGAGCGAGGGCACGTCAGCTATGTCGAGAGGGTCGTCACGACCGGGATCGATGTCAACCACGTCAACGACCTCGGCTGGACGGCGCTCCTGGAGGCTGTGATCCTCGGCGACGGCGGTCAGCCGCACCAGGACATCGTGCGGATCCTACTGCGGGCCGGCGCGGATCAATCCATCGCCGACCGGGACGGCGTCACTGCCCTCCAACACGCAAGGTCCAAGGGCCACACCGAAATCGCGGCCATCCTGGCACGCGCCGACAACGGGGACGGGCCGGGGCCCGCTATTCCCGGGAGCTAACCCTTCGTGGAGCCCGCCAGCAGGCCGCGCACGAAGAACCTCTGCAGGGCAAAGAAGACGATCAGCGGAACGAGGATGGAGAGGAAGGCGCCCGCCGTAAGCAGGTGCCAGTCCTGGCCTCGGCTTCCGGAGAGTTCCGCCAGCAGCTTGGTCATCGGGGCGACGGCGCCGTCCGCGAAGATCAGGGCGACGAGCAGGTCATTCCACACCCAGAGGAACTGGAAGATGGCGATGGAGGCGAGCGCAGGCATCGTCAGGGGGAGCACGATCCGGAAGAAGATCTGCCCGTGGCCGGCGCCGTCGACGCGTGCGGCCTCGATCACCTCTGACGGGATTTCCGCGATGAAGTTGTGCAGCAGGTAGATGGCCAGTGGCAGTGCGAACATGGTGTGCGCCACCCACACCTGGGCGTAACCGCTGCCGGACGCGAGCGACGTGACGACGGGGAAGCCGAAGATCTCACCCCGGGAGAAGAACTGGAGCAACGGCACGAGAGCCATCTGGATCGGCACGATCTGCAGTGCGAAGACGCCGATGAAGAGCGCGTCCTTGCCCCGGAAGTCGATCCAGGCGAACGCGTACGCGGCGAGGCTCGCAATGATGAGCGGCACGAGAGTGGCCGGCAGGGTAATGGCGATCGAGTTGATAAAGGCTCCGGCGAGGTCGAGCTGGCTGTTGCCCGCGGCGAGCGCCTCCCGGTAGTTCTCGAGCGTGAGGCCCGGGTTCGCGAAGATCGACCACCAGCCGGTCGTGCGCACCTCCCGGGCCGGGCGGAAAGACGAGACGAACAGGCCAAATGTCGGGATCGTCCACACGACGGCGATGATCAACGCCGCAATCGTCGCCCCGCGGCTGGTCAGTCGTCGCTTGGTGTTCCTGGCCGCGGACGCTTCGGCCCGGCGCTCGCCACGCCGGAGCTGCCGTTGGGTGGCCTTGTCCACCGGAAGATCAATGGGTGTGACCGCGCTGCTCATCGGATTTCCCTCTGCTTCTGGATCTGGCGGGCGTTGTAGACGACGATCGGGAGCACCAGCAGGAACAAGACCACCGCGAAGGCGGCAGACCGGCCCAGTTCGAAGTTCTTGAACTGGGTATACATCTCGTTCGCGATGACGCTCGTTTCGTTGGAACCGGCCGTCGTGGTTCGAACGATATCGAAGACCTTGAGCGACACAATGGAAATGGTCGTCAGCACAACCACGAGTGCGCTCCGGATCCCGGGAACGGTGACGTTGGTGAACTTCTGCCAGGCGTTCGTCCCATCGAGCTCGGCCGCTTCCATCTGCTCCGCCGGTACGCCCTTGATGGCTGCCGACAGCACGACCATCGCGAATCCGGTCTGCACCCAGATCAGGATGACGATCAGGAAGAGCGTGTTCCAGGGTGATACGGCGAGGAAGTCCACGGGGTTGCCGCCCATCCAGACCACAATCTGGTTCAGGAGGCCGATCTGATCACGGTCGGCCGGGCGGGCCGTGTAGACGAAGCGCCAGATGATCGACGCGCCAACGAGGGAGATCGCCATCGGCATGAAGACGAGGATCTTGTAGTACTTCTCGCCGCGGCTCTTGTCGATGAAGACGGCGTAGGCGAGACCGGCGATGGTCGAGATTACCGGAACGATGAGAACCCAGACCATGGTGTTCGCGACGGTTCGCACGGCCTCGGGCTGGGTGAACACCCAGATGAAGTTCTCAAAGCCGACGAACCTGGTCCCCCGGGAGTTCATAAACGCCTGCACCGTGGTCTGCACCGTGGGGATGATCAGGCCGATTGCCAGCAGAATGATGGCCGGCGACAGGAAGCCCACAAGCTGGAACAGGTAACCCGCGCCCTTGCGTGCACGGAAGTCCATGAGGAAGAAGAGACCGCCGAGAACCGCGGCTCCGGCGGCGGCCCACCAGTAGGAGCCCGCGATCACGAGGATCAGAACCGGGGCGAGCACGCAGACGGCGAGCCGGATGACGGTGTAGACGGTGCCCTGGCGAGGCGCGATCTCCACGACGAACAGGACAGCCGCCACGGCAACGACGAACGCCAGAATGATGATCGGAACCTGCACGAGGGCCGGCAACTGGGCCAACCAGGCGAAGAATGCGGACATTGGAACCCCTTCGAGTGCAACTGCGAACCCACGGTTGGCGTCCCGGGGAGGCGTATCGTCACCGTACACCGGGGACACCGCGTGGGCCGCCCGTTGGTGGCGGGCGGCCCACGTCGATTCGTGCGGGCGGCTAGACCGGACCTAGCTCGACGGCCAGCCGGCCTCGATGCTCTGCAGCACCTCGTCGGTCGACGTGCCGTTGATCCAATTCACCATGCCCTTCCAGAAGGTTCCCGAACCCACCGCACCCGGCATGAGGTCGGATCCGT
>JBDTAA010000018.1:0-5580 GCA_039924805.1 Cryobacterium sp. | reverse complement strand
CAGCGCGGCCGGGTCGCCGGCACTGATCTGCAGCGAACGACGCAGCTGCCGTTCCATCTCCGGGCCCAGGATCGCGCCGACGATGATCGGCAGCACGGGGAATCCAAAGCGCCTGGCCATGTAGCCGAGCGCCCCGATCAGCAGTAGGAGAACGATGTTGAACGCCTGCGTCCCTGCCGCATACGCGCCGAGGGTGGCGAAGAACAGGATTCCCGCATACAGGTACGGTCGCGGAATCCGGAGCAGCTTCGCCCAGAACGGCGCGAGCGGGAGGTTCAGCAGGAGCAGCAGCGTGTTGCCGATGAACAGGCTCGCGATGAGCGTCCAGACCAGCACCGGTTCCATCTTGAACAGCAGCGGACCCGGGTGGATGCCGTATTGGTTGAATGCGGCGATCATCACCGCGGCGGTCGCCGTGGTCGGCAGTCCGAGCGTCAACAAGGGCACCAGCGTGCCCGCAGCCGAGGCGTTGTTCGCGGCCTCCGGCCCCGCCACACCCTCGATGGCGCCGTGACCGAACTCCTCTGGATGCTTCGACAGTTTCTTCTCGGTGACGTAGGAAAGGAACGTGGGGATTTCCGCGCCCCCGGCCGGAATGGCGCCGAAGGGGAATCCGATCGCGGTGCCGCGCAGCCAGGGCTTCCAGCTGCGCTTCCAGTCTTCCTTGCCCATCCAGGGCACGCCGATGGGGATGGTGCTCTGCTTTCCCGACCGCAGGTGTGCGGCGATCCAGAGCGCTTCGCCCACGGCGAAAAGCGCCACGGCGATGATGACGACGTCGATCCCTCCGGAGAGGAGCGGCTGGCCGAAGGTCAACCGTGGCTGCCCGGTGGTCGCGTCCATACCGACCAGACCAATGGCCAGCCCGAGAAACAACGAGGAGAGACCACGGATGCGGGACGATCCGAGCACCGTGCTGACCGCGATGAACGCGAACACCATCATCGCGAAGTACGACGGGGCGCCCAGGCTGATGGCGATCGACACGATGAACGGCGCCACCAGCACCAGACCGCCGGTGGCGATGGTGCCGGCCACGAATGAGCCGATTGCCGCCGTCGCGAGCGCCTGGGCTCCGCGACCCGCCTTGGCCATTTTGTTGCCCTCGAGGGCAGTGACGACCGACGACGACTCCCCCGGCGTGTTGAGCAGGATCGAGGTCGTCGAACCGCCGTACATGCCGCCGTAATAAATGCCGGCGAACATGATCAGCGAACCGGTCACGTCGAGCGCGTAGGTCAGCGGGAGCAGCAGCGCGACGGTCATCGCGGGCCCGATCCCCGGCAGCACGCCCACCGCGGTGCCGAGCAGCACGCCGATCAGGGCGAACAAGAGGTTCTGGAGGGTCAGCGCGTTTGCGAACCCGTCCATCAGGAGCGAGAGATTTTCCATCAGAGAATTCCTGTCAGCAGGCCGGCCGGCAGTCGAATACCGAGGCCAAGCACGAAGGCGTAGAACGTTGCCACGGCCAGGGCAGCGCCGATGAGCAGCGCCCAGATGTAGCGCCTGGAGCCGAGCAGCAAAGCCGAGCCGTAGAAGAGGAGGGCACTCGCGATCACGTAGCCGAGCGGGTCGAGCAGCAGGGCGTAGCCGAGGATGAGCCCGCCCAGGCCGAAGACCGTCGGCCAGTGCGCGGCAACGGAGAGGTCGATGTCCTCGCCGTCCTCCGGCTCCGCGTGGCCGCCCCGCAGCACGCTGATCGCCAGCGCCATCGCACACAGCCCGAGGCCGATCGCGATGAACGTCGGCACGACCCGCGGCCCCATCACGCCGGCGTTGATCGCCGTCTCGCGAATGTTGGCGGTGTCGACGGCGACGATTGCGGCGAGCGCCCCGAGCAGGGCGGCGACGCCCAGCTCGGAGCGACCGCGGGTCAGGGAGCGAAGCGTGGTCACACCAGTCCCAAGTCGGTGAGAACGGTGGCGACGCGCTTGTCCTGGTCGGTAAGGAATGCGGCGAAGTCGGCGCCGGTGATGAAGGCATCCGTCCACCCGTTGTTGGTGAGGATCTGCTCCCACTCCGCGCTGTCGTGCATCGTCGTGACGGCCGCAACGAGCCTAGCCGTCTCGGCCTTTGTGAGGCCGGGCGCGGCGAGCAGCCCGCGCCAGTTCGTGAAGACCAGATCGACGCCCTGCTCCTTGAGCGTGGGCGCGTCGAGCACGGGGACGCGTTCCTCGCTCGTGACGGCGAGAACCCGAAGTTCGCCGGCCTTGACCTGCTCGAGGAACTCGCCGTAGCCGGATGCCGCGAACTCCAGCTTGCCGCCGAGGATCGCCGGAAGGAGTTCCCCGCCGCCGTCGTAGGCGACGTAGTTCACGTCGCTCGCCTCGATGCCCACGGCGTCCGCGAGCTGCATCGGCAGGAGGTGGTCCGGTCCACCGGGCGAGGATCCGCCGCCGACCGGGAAGCCGCCGGGGTTCTTCTTCCAGGCCACGATGAGGTCGTCGATGGTCTTGTACGGGGAGCTGGTCGGTACGAAGATGGCGCCTGCCTCCTCGATCAGGCGGGCAATCGGCGTCGCATCCGCGACCTTGGCATCCGTCTCATTCGTGTACGCGGCGCCGACGACGCCGAGGCCCATGAGGAGCATGAAGTCCTTGTTGCCCTTTTCGGTGAGGGTGCGAGCGAGGCCGACCGTGCCTCCGGCGCCGGCCAGGTTGGTGACCTCGGTGCCGGTGGTGACACCGATTTCGTCCATCACCTTGACCGCAGCGCGGCCGGTGACGTCGTAGCCGCTGCCCGGAGCATTGGGGATCATAACCTGGAGGTTCTTGATGGGCCCGCTCTCGGTGGCCGCCGTGCCGGCGGTGCTTCCGGTGACGCCGCAGGCGCTGAGCGCCAGGATGAGTGTGGAGGCGACGACCGTGCTGCCGATGAGTCGACGCGTTGCTGGTTTGCTCATTGCAATCCTCTTCGATTGGATGGCCGGCATCGTCGCCGACCACGACCATGATGCGCAGTAGCCCCGTTCCCACGACAACTTGTGGTGTTAGAGGACGTTGTGTAGCTTGTGGCCGGTTTCCTTCCTTCCCCATTCTGAGGGACTATTTGTTAGGGCCACAGTGCGCGGCCCAATGATGGGGCCAGCGCCGGCCGAAGGAGGGCACGTGCAGTCACGGTCGTTGACACGCCGCCGACTTGGCCTTACCCGCCAGCTGCTCATCTTCCAACTCACCCTGCTCGCCATCGTGCTCGTCGCCGTGACCGCGATCTCGCTTGAGCAGACGCGCAACATTTTCGCCAGCGGCCAGCAGCGACGGATGCTGACCGTCGCCGAGTACACCGCCGCGAATCCCCTGCTCCGCAGCCTGCTCACGAGCGATTCGGCGGCGCAGAAACTTGCCCCGGGGGTCGAGTCGCTCCGCACGACGAGCGGCGTCGATGAGCTGATCGTGACGGATGTCACAGGCCGCGTGCTCGCCTCGCCCGCCGACCCGCGCATGCTCGGCACCACTCTCCGGCTGGGCGTCGCCCGGCACGGCTACGACGGCGCCTGGGCCGGCGTCGCGCCGCTCTGGGCCGTCGACCACGTCGTGGCCCGGGTGCCTGTGCTCTCCCAGACCGGCGAACTCATCGGCACCGTGGTGGCCGGACGCCGGTTCCCGACGATGGCCGGCCTGTTCGCCGATGCCGCCCCGAACCTGCTCACCTACCTCGGCGTGGCCGGCATCCTTGGCGCGGCCGGCTCGTGGTGGCTGGCCGCCCGAGTGAAGCGGCAGACCCTCGGCCTCGAGCCGGATCAGATCGCGCGCCTGGTCGAGCACCGGGAGGCGATGCTCCACGGCATCCGTGAGGGCGTCGTCGCCGTCGACGCGGACGGCATCATCACCCTGGCCAATGACAGCGCCCGGTTGCTGCTCGCGCTGCCCCCCGACGCGGTCGGCCGGCCGATCGACGATGTCGGGCTCGGTGCAGAGGCCGAGCTGGCCCTGCGCTCGCACGGCACCAACGATCGCGACACGGCCCTGGTCAACCAGGGCGTGCTGCTCGTGCTCAACCAGACCACGATTCGTCCGCCTCGCTCAAAACCCGAGGTCGTGACGACGCTCCGCGACCGCACCGAGCTGGTGACGCTACAGCACGACCTGGGCAGCAGCAGGCAGGCGACCGACACCTTGCGCGCCCAAACGCACGAGTTCGCGAACCGGCTGCACACGATTTCGATGTTGATGCAGCTCGGCGACGCCGAGGCCGCCGTCGACTACATCGATGCGGTCTCGCGGGACCGCTCCGAGCTGGACAACACGGTGCTCACCCGGATCCGCGAGCCCGCCGTCGCCGCCCTGCTGATCGCCAAGACCTCCCTGGCCCGCGAGCGCGGCGCCAACCTCGCCCTGACGGTCGGCTCAGCCCTCCCCCGGGTGGACGACGCGATGTCCGTGGACCTCGTCACCGTGATCGGCAACCTCGTCGACAACGCGCTGGACGCCGTGTCCGGCGCGGCCGCCGGGAATGTGTCGGTGGATGTGCGAGTGATGGACGCACCGGTAATGGACGTGCGGGTGATGGGTGCTGATGGTGGTGATGACGCGGACGGAGCTGGCGGTGCGGATGCGGCCGGGAGCACCGAGGTGAGGGTCGTCGTTCGCGATACCGGACCCGGCGTCGACTCCACTCTGACCGACCGCGTGTTCGAGGCGGGCGTCACGTCGAAGGCGGCGGCGCGCGACGCAGCCGACCACGGCTTCGGCCTGGCGATCGTGCGGCTTGTCACCACCCGCCGCGGCGGTCGTGTCACCCATCGCAACGACGGGGGCGCCGTCTTCGAGGCCGTGCTTCCGCTGACCGTGCCGTCGGCATCCGCCGTTCCCGCAGGTCCCAGAGGTCCAGACGGCCGCGCAGGTCGGGAGGCCAGCCATGCTTGATGTGCTCATCGTCGACGACGACTTCATGGTCGCCCGTGCGCACGAGCGCATTGTCGAGCAGCTTCCCGGGTTCCGGGTGGTCGGCGTCGCGCACTCCGGAGAGCAGGCGCTCGAGCTGATCGGTACATTGCGGCCGCATCTGGTGCTGCTCGACATCTACCTCCCCGACACGACAGGGCTCGACGTCATCCGCCGGGCGAGGGAACTCCGTCAGAACCTCGATTTCCTCGTGCTCAGCGCAGCCCGCGAGTCGGAGACGATCAGCGCCGCCCTGCAGGGAGGCATCGTGAGCTACCTGTTGAAGCCGTTCAAGATATCTGAGCTGCAGGCACGGCTCTCCGGGTATGCCGAACGCCGGCGCGTGCTCGGGCGGACCGGCAATCTCAGCCAGAGCGAGCTGGACCAGGCGCTGGGATCGGCGGAGGGAGCGGCCCCGCTGCCGCAGCTGCCCAAGGGGCTGAGCAAGGAGACCGCCGTGTTGATCGAGCGGGCGCTCACCGACGCCGACCCCGACCTCGCGGCTTCCGAGTGCGCAGAGGACCTCGGTCTGTCACGAGTCGTCGCCCGCAAGTACCTGGAGCACTTCGTGCAGCTCGGCCAGGCGACCGTGGCCCTCCGCTACGGCCAGACCGGTCGCCCGCAGCGCCGCTACTCCTGGCTCGGGCCCGTGGCTCGATAGCCGCACGCCGCACCCGCCGCACCCGCCGCAGCCGCC
>JBDTAA010000017.1:0-9127 GCA_039924805.1 Cryobacterium sp. | reverse complement strand
CTCGGCGATGATGGCGCCGATTTCAGCGTCACCGGCGGAGATGGAGGCCGTGGCCGCGATCTCTTCCTTGGTCTCGATCTCCTTGGCACCGGCGACGAGGGCTGCGATGACGGCCGTGACGGCCTTGTCGATGCCGCGCTTGAGGCTGATCGGGTCGGCGCCGGCCGCGACGTTGCGCAGGCCTTCGCGAACGAGCGCCTGGGCGAGGACGGTGGCGGTGGTGGTGCCGTCGCCGGCGACGTCATCCGTCTTCTTGGCGACCTCCTTGACGAGTTCAGCACCGATCTTCTCGTACGGGTCGTCGAGTTCGATCTCCTTGGCGATGGACACACCATCGTTGGTGATTGTGGGGGCGCCCCACTTCTTTTCCAGGACGACGTTGCGTCCGCGCGGGCCGAGGGTGACCTTGACCGTGTCGGCGAGGATGTTCAGGCCGCGCTCAAGGCCGCGACGGGCCTCTTCATTGAAAGCAATGATCTTTGCCATAAGTGTTTCTCGTCCCTCCCGGACGTTCAAAAACGGGATCGGTTAGCACTCATAAGGTGAGAGTGCCAAGGTCGATTCTGGCACTCTGATGCCGAGAGTGCAAGTGAGCGCCAGGGGCGCTAACGCACCAGCTCGACCGACCCCGTCTTTTTCGGGACCAACTCAATCCACGTGTTGCCGGGGGCGAGGCGGATCGTCACGCCGTTGTTGTCGACCAGGCGGATGGACGACGAGTGGTACTTCTTCGACCAGGTGGCGTGGATCGTGCGTCCGCCGGTGGAGACCCAGGCCTCGCCGGAGCCGACGACCAGCGTCTTGGGAACCGGTCCGAAGACGTGGCTGATGCCGACTCGCATGACGACCACGTTCGTGGATTTCAGCTGCGCGCCCTTGCTGTCGCGGTCCGCGTGGCCCTCCTGGGACCGCAGGTACGCCTTCGACGTGGCGTTCCACGACCAGCTCGGCCAGCGCTCGTTCGAGAATCGCGACTTGATCGTGCGGATGGACTTGCCGTCGACAACGGCCGAGGACGCGGCGATCGTGGGCGCGTAGGCGAATTGCTGCACCGGCTTGGCGAGCTTGGGGTGCCGATCGACGAGGACCTTGGCCCTGACGATCACGTTGTGGGGCGCGCTTCTGCCGGCCATCCGGTAGAACAGGCCGGAGGTGTCGAAGTCCATGACGGCGTTCACGACCGGGGTCTTCCGCATCATGTCGACGAAGACCGGCTGGCCGCCCGAATATGCCACGATTCCGCCGAACGGGGAGATGATGTCCGGGTCCATCGGGCGGATCGAGCGCACCGGGCCGATCAGCGACGGAATGTCCGACTGGAACACCGCCGCGTAGCGGGTGAGCCCGCCTTCGACGAGCTCCTCAAAGACGATGTCGGCGCGCTCGAGCGCGACCTGCGGCCGGGCGGCCGTGTGATTGTCGATCTTCACGGCCAGAGACGGTTGCTTGAGCTTGCCCTTCGCCACGACCGTGCCGCGCAGGGGCGCGAGCTCGGTGGCGGCCGGCGCCACGTACGTCGACACCCACGCGTCCGCGGTGGGCGTTGGAGTGGGGGTGGGGGTCGGCTTCTCGCCGGTGCAGCCCGCCAGCAGCAGGACCGGGATGATCGCGGCGGCGATCCTCGCGGGGACGCGTCGGTCTCGGACGCGTCGGTCTTGCTTCATTGCATTTCTGTTCTCAATCACGCCTCACCCTAACGTCGCGCGGTTGCCCGGCGCGGCGCCAGGGAGGCGAGCCTCGATATTCGGGAAGTTCAGGCCGGTCGAACAGACTCGGCCTGAGGTCCTTTCGTTCCAGTGCCAACCTCGAAAATGACCGCCTGGCCCTCTTCGAGCACCTTGTAGCCGCTCATATCGATAGCCGAATAGTGAACGAAGACGTCCTGCCCCCCGCCGTCAATCGTGATAAAGCCGAAGCCTTTCTCAGCGTTGAACCACTTAACGGTTCCGTTCGCCATGTGTTACTCCCCAGTGCTGTATTCCGTCGGCACGTGCCCAGTGACCGTGCCGGGCCTCCCGCAGTCGTTGCATCGATGCACGAACGCGTCCATTGGGTACGACAGCGGGTCCACCCGGAAAGGTGAGCTGCGGCAACAAAATGAGCGACCAATTCCAGAGCGTAGCGAAGCGGCGCTGGAAAAATAGGGGCTTGACAAATGGCCGCTCGCTGGCCGAAATTGCGCCTGTTTACGGGGCGGATCTAGCCCGCGCGGGGCTCGTAATTATTGCCGACAACGACCGTCAGGTCGGCGCCCGAACCCGCGAAGTCGTTCGAGAGCCGTATCTCGGCGCCCGGCAGCGATTCGGCGACGCCGCGCGCGGCGCCCTCGAGTCCCGCTTCCGCGTAGTAGACGACGGTGTTCGGGATGTCAGGCGATGCCGCGTCGCCGAGAGCGCCGACGTTCCAGCCGTCGCCTCCCAGCACTTCGCTGACCGATCCGGCCAAGCCGATGGTCAGCGTCCCGTTCAGAACCGTCACGCTCAGAGTGGGGTCCACGGTCGGCTTCGGGGTGGGCACGGGCGCCTCCGTGGGCGAGGGCTTGGGTGTGGCTGTGGCCGCCGGCGATGCCGTGCCGGGAGTGAGGCCCGACAGGTCAGGCTTCAGCCGTTCGTTCAGGACGGACATCCCGAATACGCCAAGTGCAATGAGCACGGCCGTTGCGGCCAGCGCCCACCCGAATCCGATCCATCGGCGGCCCCTTTGGGCGGGAGCGCGGTGAGCGCCCACCCGGTCGACACCGTGCGGAAGCGTGTCGAAGCGGTCCTTCGGGTAGTGAGTGTTCATCGTCAGCCTGGTTCGGTCTCGGTCAATCGGTGGTGCGGGCGGAACGGCGGGCGCGCGCCTGTGACCGTGCGTCGCGCATCCGGTGCAGGCGCTTGACGAGCATGGGGTCTCGGGCGAGGGCCAGCGGCGAGTCGATGAGGCTACCCAACAACTGATAATACCGCGCGGCCGACAGGCCCAACTCGGCGCGGATGGCCTGTTCCTTGGCGCCGGCGTGCTTCCACCACTGGCTTTCGAACCCGAGGATCGCCTCGTCCCGGGCGGACAGGGAAGCCGGTTCTCGCCCGTCGTCGACCGAGGATTCGGGTGACGTCTCCATCGGCCCCTCCTCCGTTAGCGTCGAACATCCGGCGCATTCTCGTCGCGCTGGCTATGGCCATCCTATTTGCGCCGTGCTGCATGAACGCCTCATGCGCCACCGCGAGGCACATGTGAGTTGGCTGGGTGCCATCCGCGCCGCGGAATGCCGCGGCGGCCGCACGAGTTTAGGGTTAACGAGTGAGCATCGGGCCGTTGGCCCGGAAAAGAAGGGATCCCGCATGGATTACGAAGTCAAGAAGTCTGAAGACGAGTGGCGCAAGGAATTGGGTCCGGAGAAGTACGCGGTGCTGCGTGCTGCGGGCACGGAGCGTGCGTGGACGGGCGAGCTCCTCGATGAGAGCCGGTCGGGTATCTACACGTGCGGCGCCTGCAATGCGGAGCTCTTCAAAAGCGGAACGAAATTCGATTCCGGCTGCGGTTGGCCGAGCTTCTACGAATCCGTTCGACCGGAGGCGGTCGAGCTGATCGAGGACCGTTCGCTTGGCACCGTGCGCACCGAGGTGCGATGCGCCAATTGCGGCTCGCATCTGGGCCACGTTTTCGACGACGGTTTCGGCACGCCGACCGGCGACCGGTATTGCATGAACTCAGTCTCGCTCAACTTCACACCGGTCGACTGAGTCGGTGATGTCGGGGGTGGCCCAGGCGATTGGGGCGCGACGGTCGTATTCCAAGGTGACGGCGGATGCGCCAACGCGCGCGCAGTTGCTGCCCCTCGTCGCAACGGCCGCCCGGGTCGCCGACCACGGCGCCCTGAGGCCCTGGCGGCTGATTGAGTTGCGCGGCGACGCCCGGACGCGACTCGGCGCCGCGTTCGCAGCGGCATCCGGGCTGACCGGTGGCGACGCCGCCCGACTGGCCGCGAAGCCCTTGCGCGCCGAGCTCCTCATCGCCGTCGTGGCGAGCCGCCGCCTCAGCGACAAGGTAGAGATCTGGGAGCAGGACGCCGCCGCCGCGGGCGTTGCCCACGCCATGACCATGCTCCTGACCGATGCGGGGTGGGGAGTCATGTGGCGCAGCGGTCCGCATACCCGTTCTCTGCCGGTGCGCGAGATGCATGATCTGGGCGACGCCGAGGAGTTGCTCGGCTGGCTCTATGTCGGCGGCATCCCCGTCGATGCGAAGCCGGGAGTGCGCCTGGCCATTGACCCGGCGGAGTTCCTCACCACGCTGTAGCGAGCGAGGGACGCCCCACACGAGGACGTACCGGCCGCGGGGGCTACAGGGCCGGCCACGGGACTTGAACCCGTAACCCCCACTTTACAAGAGTGGTGCGCTACCAATTGCGCCAGGCCGGCATGAGGCCGGAGCCTCGAAGACCCATCCTAAATCACAGAACGGGCCGGTGTGTTTCCCTCTAGCCGGCCGGGGTCGGTTCCGGGGTCGGGGTCGCCGTGGAATACGTGGCTCCGGCCGACTGCAGCACGAAGGCCGCGAATTCCTTCGGGTCATCCAGGGCGCCCAAATACTGCTTGCCGTTGACGAGAACGGTCGGGGTGCCCTTCACCTTGGCGATCGACGCGTTCGGGATGGGGCCGGTGAGTGCCCGGTCGGTGGCAGCGAGGACCCAGGACTTGTACTCCACGTCGTCGATGCACGAGGCGATGTCGCCGACCCGGCTGGTGACGCCGGAACTCGTGACGAGCTTCTTGATCTCGGCGTCGCTTCGACCCGTCGTGCCCTCCTGGGGCTGATCCTTGAAGAGTGCGGCATTGAACGCGTAGAAATCGTTGGGCGAGTAGTTGGCCACGCAGGCGGCGGCGTTGGCGGCCCGCAGGGAGTACTGGCTGCCGGCGGATTTGCTGGTGAGGATCGACACCGGGTGAATCTCGACCGTCGCGGCTCCGGTGTCAACCCACTGGGCGATCTGCTCGCTGTTGGTCGCCTCGAACTCGCCGCAGAACGGGCAGAGGTAGTCGACGTAAATGCGGATGTCCGCGACCGTTCCCGACTCGTCGGGGACGGACGCCACCGGTTTCGCCTCGGGCTTGAGGGCCGGGGTTTTCACGGCGGTCAGGCCCTGGCTGATGAGGATCCCGTCGCTGGCCATGTTGGCCGGTCCGGGCCCGGCTGGGCGGATGGAGTTGGCCAGCACGACGACGATGATTCCGACGATTGCGATGGCCGCCACGGCGATCCCGCCCTGCAGGAAAACCCGGTTGCGACGATCCTTCTTCTTCTGTTCCACGCGAAGCTGCGTGGCCTTCTTGCGGGCCGCGTCGCGTCGCTGGTTCTTAGAAGGACGACTGTCGCCTGGTCCGCCAATAGTCATGAATGCCTGCTCCGAACGTGTGGGTGCGCGCGCAACGTTTATGCAGACGCCCTCCAGATAGTAGAACGGGTGTCTGGGAAAACCCCAAACGGCCGCTGGGCGCCGGGTGTGCGCGCGAGCCGGTCCGTCGCGCCGCCCCATGGCTGCCCATGCAATACTGGTCAGGATGTCGGCTCGCTTCTCGCGGGCCGTATCGCATCCCACTCACAACGGATCGTCCGGCACGTTCCTGCCGGTGAAGGAGAAGAAAACCATGGCTTCGGTCACATTTGACAAGGCAACCAGGCTCTACCCGGGCTCCACCCGCCCCGCTGTCGATCACCTCGACCTCCAGGTCGCTGACGGTGAATTCCTCGTGCTCGTCGGGCCCTCCGGCTGCGGCAAGTCCACGTCCCTGCGCATGCTCGCCGGCCTCGAAGAGGTCAACGACGGCAACATCTTCATCGGTGAGCGCAACGTCACGGACGTCCCGCCGAAGGACCGCGACATCGCCATGGTCTTCCAGAACTACGCGCTGTACCCACACATGACCGTCGCCGAGAACATGGGCTTCGCCCTGAAGATCGCCGGCATCAACAAGGATGAGCGCGCCGCCCGCGTGCTCGAGGCAGCCAAGCTGCTCGACCTGGAGCCGTACCTCAGCCGAAAGCCGAAGGCGCTTTCCGGTGGCCAGCGCCAGCGCGTCGCCATGGGCCGCGCCATTGTGCGCCAGCCCCAGGTGTTCCTCATGGACGAGCCGCTGTCGAACCTCGACGCCAAGCTGCGCGTGCAGACCCGCACCCAGATCGCGTCGCTGCAGCGCCGCCTCGGCGTCACCACCGTCTACGTGACCCACGACCAGACTGAGGCCCTGACCATGGGCGACCGCATCGCGGTTCTCAAGGACGGCGTGCTCCAGCAGGTCGGCACCCCCCGCGACCTGTACGCGAAGCCGAACAACGTCTTCGTCGCCGGCTTCATCGGCAGCCCGGCAATGAACCTGTTCCACTCCGACACCGTCGACGGCGGCATCTTGTTCGGCACCGCGACCGTTCCGGTGCAGCGCGACACCCTCGCGGGCGCCAGCGGCAACAAGGTCACCATCGGTGTCCGCCCGGAGGACATTCACCTGTCCACCACGCAGGGCGAGGGCCTCCAGGTCGAGGTTGACCTGGTCGAGGAACTCGGCGCCGACGGATACCTCTACGGCCACTCCACGGTCGAGGGCAAGCGCACCGACATCGTCGCTCGTGTCGATGGACGCTCGCACCCGAACGCCGGCGACACCGTCTACCTGACTCCGACGCCCAACCACCTGCACGTCTTCGACGCTGAAACCGGTCTGCGTCTGGGCGGCGCGGTCGCCGACTAGGTCCAACAATCGACAACGGCCGGACGGGCATCGCTCCGTCCGGCCGTTTCGTTTCTCACAGTGAGGCTCGACTCATGACCGGTTCCCTCAACATCACCGCGGCCACCGCCGATCCGGCGCTGCTCGACCTGCCGTGGCACCTCCCCCTCGACGCGTGGCCGAACGAGAACATCGCAGCCCTGCCCAAGGGCATCTCCCGCCACCTGGTGCGCTTCGCGCACCTGAGCGGCCGCGTCGTTGCGATCAAGGAAACAACGAGCGAGATGGCCAGGGGGGAGTACGACATGCTCCGCCGGCTGCAGGGGCTGGAGATTCCCTGCGTCGAGCCCGTCGCCGTGATCACCAACCGCACGGATGCGGACGGCGACCCGCTGAACTCCGTGCTCGTCACCCGGCACCTCAAGTTCTCTCTGCCCTACCGAGCGCTGTACTCCCAGACGCTGCGGCCGGACACGGCCACCCGCGTCGTCGACGCACTCGCCGTGCTCCTGGTGCGCGTACACATGGTCGGCCTGTTCTGGGGCGACGTGTCGCTCTCGAACACGCTGTTCCGTCGTGACGCCGGCGCCTTCGCTGCCTACCTGGTCGACGCCGAAACCGGGCAGCTGTACACCGGCGGCCTCTCGAACGGACAGCGCGAGAACGACCTCGAAATCGCGCGGGTGAACATCGCCGGCGAACTGATGGATCTCGAGGCCGGCGGCCGCGTCGCCGACGAGCTGGACCCGATCCGGATTAGCAACGGAATCGTCGCGGCATACCGACTGCTCTGGAAGGAACTCACCAGCTCGGAGTCGTTCTCGAGCTCCGAGCGGTGGCGCATCCGTGAACGGGTCGAACGCCTCAACAACCTCGGCTTCGACATCGACGAACTTGCGATCAAGACCGATGACACGGGGACGACCGTGCGCATCCAGCCGAAGGTCGTCGACGCGGGGCACCACCAGCGGCGACTCCTGCGCCTGACCGGGCTCGACGCGGAGGAGAACCAGGCCAGGCGCCTCCTCAACGACCTCGACTCCTACGGTGCCGCCTACGGTGACCCGAGCCTCGACGAGGAGATGATGGCCCACAACTGGCTCGTGCGGGTGTTCGAACCCGTCGTCCGCGCCATTCCCCGGGAGCTCAAGGGCAAGCTCGAACCGGCAGAGGTCTTCCACCAGCTCCTCGACCACCGCTGGTTTATGGCACAGAACCAGTCCAGGGAGATCCCGCTGGCCGAGGCCGTGACGTCATACGTGCAGGACGTGCTGCGTCACCGGCGGGACGAGGCAACCGTCATCGAGCCGCCGACCGGGTCGATCACGATGCCGATTCCGCTGACCCGTATCGGTGGAGGCTCGGCAGATCCGGACGACGATGCCACCGACTGGCGTCTCAAGGTCTAACCGCTCCCGAGTCCCCCGCGAAAACGCAGTCGTGGTCGCTACGGAGCGCTCATATCGACCACGACTGCGTGTTCACGGGGGTGTGGACGGGGGCTATTTGGCTTTGGCTGCCTTGGCCGCGGCCCGGAGGCGCGAGATCTCGTAGAGCGTGACGCCCGCCGCGATGCCGGCGTTCAGCGACTCGGTCGCCGCCTGGATCGGGATCGACACGATGGCGTCGCAGGTCTCGGTGACGAGGCGGGAGAGGCCCTTGCCCTCGCTGCCGACCACGACAACGATAGGGCGTTCGGCGAAGCCGAGGCCGAGCTCTGGCAGCTCCACGTCACCGCCGCCGTCGAGGCCAATGACGAGCACGCCCTGCTCTTTGAGCGCCTTGAGCGTCTGGGTGAGGTTGGGGGCCATCGCGACGGGGGTGCGGGCGGCCGCTCCGGCCGAGGTCTTCCAGGCGGAGGCGGTGACGCCGACCGAGCGGCGCTGCGGCACGATCACGCCGTGCCCGCCGAAGGCCGCCGTCGAGCGGATGATCGCGCCGAGGTTGCGCGGGTCGGTGATGCCGTCCAGCGCGACGAACAACGGCTTGTGGCCGCGGCTGATCGTGAGCTGGAGCAGCTCCAGCGGGTGCGCGTACTCGTAGGCCGGGACCTTGAGTGCGACGCCCTGGTGAACGGAGTCACGGCCGGCGAGACGGTCGAGCTCCGGGCGCATGACCTCGAGGATCGGAATGTTGCGATTGTTCGCGAGGGTCAGGATTTCCTTGACCCGATCATCCATTTCGATGCGCGTGGCCATGTACAGCGTCTGGGCCGGGATCTTCGCCCGCAACGCTTCGAGGACGGAGTTGCGACCGGTCACGATCTCGTGCTCGTCCACCTGCTTCGCCTTACGCGTGGACGTTCCGCCGCCGCCGCTGCCCGCGGTACCGCGGGTGGAGGCCCCGCGCGGCGCACCCTTCGCCGCCGTGGGGCGAGCGCGCCCGCCGCTGGCCGCGGTGTAACGGTCCTCGGCGAGCTT
>JBDTAA010000016.1:0-5625 GCA_039924805.1 Cryobacterium sp. | reverse complement strand
CCGCCGATGATCGGGCCGACGATCGGCACCCAGGAGTAGGCCCAGTCCGAGGAACCCTTGCCCTTGATCGGCAGCAGGAAGTGCGCAATGCGCGGGCCGAGGTCACGGGCGGGGTTGATCGCGTATCCCGTCGGCCCACCGAGGGAGGTACCGATCACGATAACGAGCAGGGCCACCGGCAGCGCGCCGAGTGCGGCCAGGCCGCCTCCCGGGGCCTGACGACCGAAGGCGAGAACAACGAACACCAGAACGAAGGTACCGATGATCTCGGTGACCAGGTTCCAACCGTAGGAACGGATCGCCGGGCCGGTCGAGAAGACGCCGAGCTTGTTGGCCGCTTCCGGTTCCTCGTCGAAGTGCTGCTTGTAGACCAGCCACACGACGACCGCGCCGAGGATGGCGCCGAGCATCTGGCCGGCGATGTAGACCAGCACCGACAGGAAGGTGACCGGGACACCCAAACTGAACTCGGTCGCACCTGACGCGACCAGGCCGAGGGTCACGGCGGGGTTGATGTGCGCGCCCGAGTTGTAGGCGACGGTCACACCGGCGAAGACCGCGAGGCCCCATCCGATAGTGACCATGAGAAATCCGCCGCCGACTCCTTTGTTCTTGGCTAGGGCGACGTTCGCGACCACGCCGCAGCCGAGGAGGACAAGCATCGCCGTCCCCACGACCTCCGAGAGAAAGACGACTCCGATGTTGTCCACGTTGACCTTCCTTACTATCCCTGAAGATGCAGGAGCATTCCCTTCGCGGTGACGGGATGCGGCCCAGAGTAGCGCGGGCACCGTCCGGAGGGAATGGTCAGGACTTTTCGCAGGTTCGGGCCCCTTTCGACCGGGCCGCGCAACGCGTAGGTTGGGCGATGCACCATGGAACAGGAAAAGACTCGGCGCGATCGGGTTGCCCCGCCCCAACAGATCAGAAGGATGGTCATGAAGAAGCTCATCAACGATCCGAAGAACGTCGTCAACGAGGCCGTCGCCGGATTCGGTGCGGCCCACCCAGACCTGGTTCGCGTGTTTCACGACCCCAACTACATTGTGCGTCAGGACGCGCCGGTCGCCGGGAAGGTGGGGATCGTCAGTGGGGGCGGCAGCGGCCACGAGCCGTTGCACGGCGGGTTCGTCGGCCCGGGGATGCTGAGTGCCGCGGTTCCCGGACCCGTGTTCACCTCCCCAACGCCGGATCCCATCCTCGCCGCCACGAAGGCGGTCGACGGGGGAGCGGGCGTTCTCCACATCGTGAAGAACTACACGGGTGACGTCCTGAACTTCGAAACCGCGGCCGACCTCGCCGCGGCGGAGGGCATCGAGGTGCGCTCCGTGATCGTCAACGACGACGTTGCGGTGAAGGACTCCCTGTACACGGCAGGCAGGCGCGGCGTGGCCGGCACCGTGCTCGTCGAGAAGATCGCCGGCGCCGCCGCCGAGCGAGGCGACACCCTCGACCAGGTCGCTGCCGTCGCCGAAAAGGTCAACTCCCAGGTGCGCTCGATGGGTGTCGCGCTGACGCCGTGCGTCGTGCCGCATGCGGGGGAGCCGAGCTTCACCCTGGCCGACGATGAGATCGAGATCGGAATCGGCATCCACGGGGAACCTGGCCGTGCACGAATCAAGCTCGAGTCGGCCGACGCCATCGTGGACCGGCTGATGGAACCCATCGTGGACGATATCCCTTTCGTCAGCGGCGATAACGTACTACTCATGGTGAACGGCATGGGCGGAACGCCCCAGGTCGAGCTCTACATCGTCTTCCGCCGTGCCGCCGAAGTGCTTGCGACGAGGGGCATCCAGGTCACGCGCACCCTCGTCGGGAACTACACGACGTCGCTGGAAATGCAGGGGATGTCGATCACGGTGCTGAAGCTCGATGACGAACTGATCGGGCTCTGGGACGCGCCGGTGCATACCGCGGCCCTGCGTTGGGGAAGGTAGGGCCGGCCGAGTGAGTCTGGACGGCAGATGGGCGGAAGCCTGGATCCGGCGCTGTGTGGGTGTCATCGCGGAGCACCGGCTGGAGTTGATCATTCTCGACCGCGACATCGGCGACGGTGACCACGGCGAGAACATGGACAGGGGCTTCCAGGCTGTGCTGCCCAAGCTCGACGACCTGCCGCCGGAGGCGAACCCGGCCGATGTTTTCAAGCTCGTCGCCACGACGCTTATCTCCACGGTGGGCGGGGCGGCCGGGCCCCTGTACGGCACGGCCTTCTTGAAGGGCGCGCTGGCGGTCGCCGGCCTCGCCCAGCTCGACGGCCCCGCCCTGGTTGCGCTGTTGACGGCGGCGCGAGACGGCATAGTGCTGCGGGGCAAGGCCGAGTCGGGCGACAAGACGATGGTGGACGCGTGGACGCCGGCGGTGGACGCAGCGACGTCGGCCGCGGCCAGCGGAGCCGACGGGGCGTCGATCCTCGCCGCCGCCGCCGAAGCCGCCGAAGCCGGCGCGGCTGCCACCATTCCGCTCGTGGCGCGAAAGGGTCGGGCGAGCTACCTCGGCGAGCGTTCTGCCAACCACCTCGATCCCGGAGCCCAGTCTTCGGCGCTGCTGATCCGCGCGGCAGCCGACACCGCGGCGCAGGCCTGACGTGGCGGGCGTGCCCGGCAAGGTTGGCCTCGTCTTCGTGTCGCACAGCGTGAAAATCGCGGACGGACTCGTCGAGTTGGCTCGTCAGATGGCGCCCACGGCGGCCATGGTGGCGGCCGGAGGCACCGATGACGACGGCATCGGCACGAGCTTCATGAAGGTCTCCGAGGGGATTACTGCGGCGGATTCGGGGGCCGGGGTTGTGGTCCTGTGTGATCTCGGCTCCGCCATCCTGACGGCCGAAACGGCCCTCGATTTCCTCGAGGAGCACCAGCGGGGGCGGGTGCGGATCGTGGATGCGCCGCTTGTCGAGGGGGGAGTGGCTGCCGCGGTGGCGGCCGAAACCGAGGGCGACCTCGACGCCGTGGAGCGGGCCGCCCACTCCGCGCGTTCCGTCGCGGAGGTGCGTCCGATCGACGCTCCCCAGGCCGGCTCCGAAGAGTCGGCCACCCGCACGGTCACCCTGATGAATAAGGACGGCCTGCATGCCAGGCCGGCCGCTGAGTTCGTCAAGCTCGCCGGCACGTTCGACTCGGAGGTGAGGGTCAACGGCACGAACGCAAAGAGCCTTCTCGGCATCATGGGCCTCGGGCTCAACCGGGGAGCGTCGGTCGAGATCTCTGCGACGGGGGAGCAGGCGGAGGAGTCTGTCAACGCCCTGGTCGGGTTGATCGAGTCTGGGTTCGGCGAGGAATAGACAGGGCAGCGGACAGCGCCTAGCATAGTTGAGGCACCGTGTCCAATCGGCGTATGGTAGTGCCATGATGCAGAATAAAAAGGCACAGGGGAGCGGATCTCGCAGCCGCGTCTTCGAGTGGGTGGAAGACAAACTGCGCCCCGTCTTCGTCTCCCCTCCGGCGGGCACGTACGAGGCCGAGGGGGCGGTCGACCTGCAGGATTGCCCCATCTGCGGGCGATCGATGCGCGAGCACACGATTGACCATTCGGTGGCGAACACCATCCTGATCTGTCCGGTGCCTCATCCGGGCGCCTGGGACCGTGACGCCTTCGAGCCGGTCAACGAGTACGGAATGGTCGTGCACCGGCGCCCGGATCAGCCGCGGCGAGACTAGCGCCGAGGGGGTTGCTGCAGCGTGACCCATCGGCCCGCCCGTCGGTATGCGGGAACTGGACTTCTGGCTGCTGTATCCGAGGGAGTCCGCCAATGCAGTGGGATTGAGCTGTCTGGCGAGGTCGCGCAGAGCGGTGCGTCAGGATTGCGGGCGACTATCGGGGGAGTCCTATTCTGCATCTTCTGCAATACGCGCGTTTACTACTTGACATAATGTGCATTATCGGACACATTATGCGGGACACGTGAAGCGGGGCCTTTACCGGCCTGAGCCTGGATCTGCGCGGGCTACGCGGGATGTCACCACGTCGCACGTCGTGTGGCTCGGTGCCGGCACAGCAATACATCGGCGCCGATCGGTTCATCCAGTGGCTTTGTTTGGATCGGCTGGAGTTTTCCTGGCAGCCGCTGGCGTCATCTGAGACGGGCAATGGCTTTCGGTTCATGCGTTCTCGTTTCTTGACATAACCGCGCTTGACGTGGTCGCGCGCACATGGGCCGCTGACGCCCGGATCAATCCTCGGGCAGCTGGCGTGGCGGGTTGTCGGCCGTGGGCAGGTAGCGGGCCCACCACTCGAGGATGATTTCGAAGCGGCTGAGCCGGTGCCTGGGGCTTCCGCCGCGGCTGAGTTCGTGGTTCTCGCCGGGGAAGACGACGAGTTCGGCGGTCACTCCCCCGCGCCTGAGCGCGGAATAGTAGCGCTCGGCCTGGGACAGCGGGCAGCGGAGGTCGAGGGCGGAATGCATGACCAGCGTCGGCGTCCTCACCTGCGCCACGACGGCCTGCGGGCTCTGCGCGCGCACCAGGTCGGGGTCCACCCCGACATACTCGTCGCTGAACGAGTCTCCGATGTCGGAGGTGCCCACGAACGCGTCGGGGTCGAGGTACCCGCGTTCGACGATCGCGGCGGCGAAGCGGTGCTCGTGTGCGATGGTCCAGGCGGTGAGGAATCCGCCGTAAGACCCGCCCATGATCCCGACCCGGAGCTGGTCGAGCGTGGGATCCTCGGCCAGCGCGCCGTCGAGGAAGTCGAGCACGTCGGCCTGGTCCAGCACGCCCATCTGCTGCCGGATGGCCCGGCCGTGGGCGTGTCCGTATCCGGACGAGCCGCGCGGGTTGCACATCACGACCGCGTAGCCGGCATCCACGAACACCTGCGCCTCGTCGAAGAGCGCAACGGTGTACTGGGCGAACGGGCCGCCGTGGATTGTGAGCAGAACCGGATGCGGGCCTGGCCCGGGCGGCGTCAGCAGCCAGCCGTGCACCGGGTAACCGTCCCGGCCGGTCACGGTGAGCTCGCGAGCCGGTGCAATGCCCGTTTCACGCAGCGGTGCCGAGAAATTGGTGAGGCGGCGGAGCCGCGGCGTCTCGGCCAGCGCCAGATCACCGGAGGTAAGCGCGTCCTGGAAGGCGAAGACGGTGTTTTCCCCCACGGTGTCATGTCCGGTCACGACGACGGTGCTCGACGTGACCGGTGTGACCTCGCCGGTCGCCGAGATTCGAACGAGCTGCACCCGACCGTGCTCCTTGCTCAGCGCGAGAACAGACCCGTCGACGGTGACGCCGAGCTCGGACGTGCTCTCGAGATCGATGGACTCCGCATCGGTCAGCCGGATCGGTTGCCCCGCCGAGTCGAGCACGAACAGCCCCGTGGTGCGGGCAACGAAGTCCCGGCCGCTCTCCCCCACATCCTCCGCCAACAGGAAGATGGAGCCATCGTTCGCCCAGGCGACCTGGCCGATGTGCAATCGCGCGGATGCCGCGAGAAGCGTCCGCTCCGGTACCCCCGGCGCGGCGCCGTCCGGGTCGACGTCAAGATCGAGTGCAAGCTCGAGTTCGATCAGTTCGGCGGCCAGATCGTGGTCTCGGTCGTCATGGCGCGCCGAGATGGTCACCAGCGTGGACCCGTTGGGAGCGAAGGCAAGGCCGACGTGGTCAAAGTCTCCGGCCGTGAGCTGCCGCG
>JBDTAA010000015.1:0-15278 GCA_039924805.1 Cryobacterium sp. | reverse complement strand
CTCCTGCACCGGGTACCCGCGGTAGAGCAGCGAGTTCGTCTCGGAGTTGACCTTGGAGATGGCGGTGTAGTCAACCGGCACCCCCGCGAGTCCCTTGAAGACCTGTACGTCGGTGTCGCTCATTTTGTTCCCTTTTCGTTCACGCTGAAGTTGAAGACGCCCGAGTCGAAGTGGTTGTACGACTCGTAATCGAGCAGTTCGTAGAGCTCGCTGCGGTGCTGCATCTGCGGCAGGAGGGAGGTCAGCGAACCTTCCGCCTGGATCGTGGCCAGTCCGCGATCAGCGGCGCCCATCGCGAGGCGCAGCAGCGACACCGGGAAGATGACCATGTTAATGCCGATGGCTCCGAGCTGGTCCACCGTGAACAAATCGCTCTTGCCGAACTCGGTCATATTCGCCAGCAACGGCACGTCGACGGCGGCGCGGATGGCCTCGAACTCGGCCAGGGTAGCCATCGCCTCGGGGAAGATCGCGTCGGCGCCGGCATCGACGAGTTTCTTGGCCCGGTCGATGGCCGCGGCCAGGCCGTCGACGGCGCGGACGTCGGTGCGCGCCATGATCAGGAAGTTGGGGTCCCGGCGGGCGTCGACCGCCGCGCGGATGCGCCCCAGCGCTGTGGCCTCGTCGACGACCTGCTTACCGTCGAGATGGCCGCAGCGCTTCGGGTTGACCTGGTCTTCGATGTGCGTTCCGGCGAGCCCGGCGTCCTCGAGGGTCTGGATCGTGCGCGCCACGTTCATCGGCTCGCCGAAGCCCGTGTCGGCGTCGACGATGGAGGGCAGGTCGGTCATCCGGGCGATCTGCTGCGCCCGGCCGGCGACCTCCGTTAACGTGGTCAGGCCGATGTCGGGCAGGCCGAGGTCGGCCGAGAGGACCGCCCCGGAGATGTACACGCCCTCGAATCCCCTGGCCTGAATGAGTTTGGCCGAGAGGGGGTTGAACGCGCCGGGGAAGCGCTGGATCCGGCCGCTGGAGAGCATCGCCCGCAGGTTCACGCGCTTGTCGGCCGCGGTGGTGCCGGAGTACAGCATTAGAAGAGTCCGTTCGGGGTGGGGAATGAGGAGAGGAGGCCGGGCCTGGCCGTGATGGTCAGGCTGCCCAGCTCGTCGGGGCGAAGGTCGGGCAGCCGCTGGGCGAGATCGAGGAAACGGTCGATTTCGTCGGCCTCGAGCACGTCGGCGGCGAGGGTGCGGAACTTGTTCACGTACTCCGCCCGGCCGAACGGCCGTGCACCCAGCGGGTGCGCGTCCGCGACAGCGATCTCATCGGTGATCGTCTCACCGGTGGCCAGCGTGATGACCACCCGGCCGCCGAAGGCCTTCTCGGCCACGTCGAGCGAGTGGTATCGGCGGGTCCACTCCGCGTCTTCGACCGTCGTCACGCTGCGCCACAGGTCAATCGTGTCGGGCCGACCGGCCCGTTCGGGCGAGTAGGAGTCGACGTGGTGCCAGCTGCCGTCCTGCAGGGCGACGGTGAAGATGTACGGGATCGAGTGGTCCAGCGTCTCGCGGCTGGCCGCCGGGTCGTACTTCTGCGGGTCGTTCGCGCCGCTCCCGATCACGAAGTGGGTGTGGTGGCTGGTGTGAATGAGCACGGAGGAGACCGCGCCGGGCAC
The DNA here is from genome assembly GCA_039924805.1 of Cryobacterium sp. Classification (GTDB taxonomy): domain Bacteria; phylum Actinomycetota; class Actinomycetes; order Actinomycetales; family Microbacteriaceae; genus Cryobacterium. Next base: position 13,663 of record JBDTAA010000015.1, on the reverse strand, counting down.
GAGGACCTCCGGGTGCTCCCGGTGCAGCTTCCGGGCCAGGTCGATCCAGGCCTGCGCCTGATACTCGGCCGAATGCTCCTTCGTGTAGGTGTCGAGGATGGCTCGCTTGGCCTCGCCGCGCCCCGGCAGCGGAACCTCGTACGCTGCATCCGGGCCGTCGAGCAGCCAGGCGATCACACCGTCTTCGCCCTCGTAGATTGGGGTGGGGCTGGTCTCTCCGCGCATGGCCCGGTCGACCGCCTCGATCGCCATCTTGCCCGCGAATGCGGGGGCGTGGGCCTTCCAGCTGGAGATCTCGCCCTTGCGCGACTGCCGGGTGGCCGTGGTCGTGTGCAGGGCCTGGCCGACGGCCTGGAAGATCGTCTCGGTGTCGAGGCCGAGGAGCGTGCCGATGCCCGCGGCGGCCGACGGTCCGAGGTGGGCGACGTGGTCGATCTTGTGCTTGTGCAGGCTGATCGCCTTCACCAGGTCGACCTGGATCTCGTAGCCCGTGGCGATGCCGCGCAGCAGGTCGCGCCCGGTCAGGCCGCGCTCGGCCGCGAGGTGCTGCGCCGCCGCGATGATCGGCGGGATGTTGTCGCCCGGGTGGGAGTACTCCGCGGCGAGGAACGTGTCGTGGTAGTCCAGCTCCCGCACCGCGACCCCGTTCGCCCACGCCGCCCACTCCGGCGAGACCCGGATCGCGGCATCCAGGCCGACGATGTTGGCGCCGTCGCCGCCGGTGGACCGCGGGTGGGACAGGGCCTGCGACCTGGCAGACACCACGGGGCGACGTGTGAGCGATGCCGCAGCCACAGCCGCGTTGTCGATCACCCGGTTGATCACCATCTCGGTGACCTCAGGGGAGACCTCGACCGGGTCGGCGGCTACCTCGGCGATCTTCCAGGCGAGCTGATTTGCCCTGGCGAGATTCTCGTCGCTTCGGTGCACACGTACGTTATGGATCTGCACGATGAGTCCTTTCGGTCAGTCGGCCCGGGTGGCCGGATCCTCATCAGTCGCCGCGAGGACGCTGGTGAGGCTTTGGTGGAGGTGGACATGGGTCGCGTGGGCGGCCAGGTTGGCGTCGCCGGCGATGATGGCGTCGATGATCAGCAGGTGCTCCGCCGCCGCCGCCCGCAGGCGGGCCTTGTTGCCCCTGGCCAGACGGCGGATGCGGGAAAGGTGGGTGCGGACGGCATCGAGGGCCCGGACAAGGTAGGGGTTGGCGCCCGCGGTATCGATGGCCTGCTCGAGTTCGTCGATGAGGTCATAGTAGAGACGGATGCCGTGCTCGCCCTGGAGGAGCAGTTCGGGGGCGACCAGGAACCGGTCGCGGAGTCCGCGGAAGACCTCCGGGTCGCCGCGCTGGGCTGCGAGCCGCGCGGCCTGCTCCTCGAGCGCCTGCCGCAGCTCGTAGAGTTCACGGATCCGCTCGATCGACACCTCCGTGACCACGAAGCCCCTGCCGGTGCGCCCGGCAACGAGTCCGTCGGCGCTGAGCCGGGCGATCGCCGCGCGGAGCGGTGTGCGGGAGACACCGACGCGAGCGGCCTGCTCCACCTCGAGCAGGCCGGTTCCGGGCGGAAGGTCGCCGTCGAGGATCTCCCCGCGCAGCTGCCGGTAGGCGCGCTCGCTGGCATTGGCGGCCTCCGGAACACCGTGCGGATCCGTTTTTGTATACACAAAGGCTACTATAGGCGCACGCATTGCCCTTTAGGGGCGATTTCGTCCGTTGTTTGTATACAGAGACCCGCCGCCGCGTGGCCGGAGGGCCGGCTAGTCCTGCATCCGCAGCTCACCCCTGGCAATTCGAGTGGGGGCCGCCTGGGCGACCGGCTTGATCACGATCAGGTCGAGGTTGACGTGCGCCGGGCGTTCGACGCTCGCGACGATCGTCTCGGCGATGTCTTGGGCACTGAGCGGATTCGGGATGTTCTCGTAGGCTGCCGCGGCCTTCACCGCGTCGCCACCGAAGCGCACGAGGCCGAATTCGTCGGTCTTGACCATGCCGGGGGCGATCTCGATGACTCGGATTGGTTCCCCGTTCAGCTCGAGGCGCAGCACCTCCGTCATGGCGTGCGCGGCGGCCTTCGCCGCGTTGTAGCCTCCGCCACCGACGTAGTTGACATGAGCGGCCATCGACGTGACCGTGACGATGTCGGCCGAACCACCACCCGACGATATGCCCGCGCGCAGCAGCGGCAGGAGCGCGCTGGTGACCCTCTTCACCGCGAGAACGTTGATCTCGAACATCCAGGCCCAGTCCTCGACCTTCGAGTTCTCCACGGTGTCGAGGCCCATGGCGCCGCCGGCGTTGTTTATCAGGGCGTGAACCGGTCCGCTGGAGGCAAGGTGGTCGCGCAGCGCGTCCACGTCGGCCTGCCGGGTGAGGTCGGCGGTGAAGACCTGCGCGCCGGTCTCCTCGGCGAGCGCCGCCAGACGGTCGGCCCGGCGGGCGACCCCCACGACGTCCCAGCCGTGAAGCCGGAACAGCCGTACGCTCGCCGCCCCGATTCCCGAACTTGCGCCGGTGACGACCACTCTGCGTGTATCCATTCCCCCATTCTGCAGGGAGAATGGGTGCAATGAGCACATCAGGCACCGTGACGAAGCCCGGGCAGAAGCGGCGGGTTCCGCTCTGGGACAACGCCCGCTGGATCGCGATCACCCTCGTGGTGATGGGACACGCCATCCTCAAGCTCATCGACCAGTCGGACGTCGCCTACGAGGTGTATCTCTTCATCTACGCGTTCCACGTGCCGCTCTTCGTGGCCGTCAGCGGGTATTTCGTCAAGTCCGGCCCGCCGGGGACCCGCCAGCTGCACCGGCTGCTCACCGACATCGTGATTCCCTACGTGATATTCGAATCGATCTGGACCGTTGTGCGCTGGGCGCTCGGCGGCGACTTCTGGCTGGATTACTCGAGCGCCTCGTGGACTCTGTGGTTCCTGATCGCGCTCACGATCTGGCGGGTCATCCTGCCCTACCTGGTGCTGCTGCGGTACCCGCTGGTTATCAGCATCGTCATCTCGGTCGGGGCCGGCTACATCGGCTCTGTCGATTCGACGTTCGCCCTCAGCCGCACGCTCAGCCTGCTCCCCTTCTTCGTCTTCGGCTGGAGCCTTCGGCAGTGGCAGGTCACCAACCGTTGGCTGGGCCTCGGCCCCGCCGCGGTCTGGCGCTGGCGTGCCGGGGCAATCGCCCTGTTCACCGCGATGGCGGTCGTCATCGTGCTCACCATCGACCAGCTGCGGGACCTGAAGGTTCGGAGCTTCCTGCTCTACAACCAGTCGTACACGGCGCTCGGGTACGACCAGTTCTGGGCCGGCGGCATCCGCCTCTGCTTCATCCTGCTGGCGTTCGGCCTCGTCGTGGCCTTCCTGCTGCTGGTGCCGAGGCGCACCACCTGGTTCACCAAACTCGGCACGGCCACCATGTACATTTATCTGCTGCACAGCTTCGTGTTGTACCCGTTCCGTGAGACCGGGCTGCTCGATGGCCCGCAGCCGGCCTGGGTGCTGCCGGCGATGATGCTGCTCAGCGTTGGGGTCTCCTACGTGCTGTCGCTCGACGTCGTGCGGCGAATATTCCGCCCCCTCGTCGAACCCCGGGCGCGCTGGCTGTTTCGCCAGGAGCCCGCCACCCTGACCGGCACGATCGTGCTGCCGCCTGGCGAAACGCGCTGACCCGCGAGTCCCGGTCGCGTCGCCGATATGACGCCGTGTTTCGGGCGCCGTTGCCGCCGGGAACGCGGCTGTTTAGGCTCGCTGCAGAGCGATGGACGGTCCACGCTCGTAGAGGAACAAGGGAGACCACCTCATGAGCGATAACGCTTCAGCCTGGAAGTTCGAAACCAAGCAGGTTCACTCCGGAGCCAGGCCTGACCCCGTCACCAACGCCAGGGTCACCCCGATCTACCAGACCACCTCCTACGTGTTCAACAGCGCGCAGCACGCCCAGAACCTGTTCGCGCTGGCCGAATTCGGCAACATCTACACGCGCATCCAGAACCCGACCCAGGCGGTCGTCGAGGAGCGCGTCGCGGCCCTCGAGGGCGGCACCGCTGCCCTCCTGCTCGCCTCCGGGCAGTCGGCCACGACATTCGCCGTGCTGAACATCGCGCAGGCCGGCGACCACATCGTCTCGTCCAGCTCGATCTACGGCGGAACGTACAACCTCTTCAAGTACACCCTCGCCAAGCTCGGCATCGAGACCACCTTCGTCGAGGACCAGGACGATGCGGATGAGTGGCGCAGGGCCGTTCGCCCCAACACCAAGCTGTTCTTCGCCGAGACCATCGGCAACCCGAGGATCAACGTGCTCGACATCTCCCTCGTCGCGGACGCCGCCCACGAGTCGGGTGTTCCGCTGATCGTCGACAACACGATCGCGACCCCGTACCTGATCCGACCGTTCGAGCACGGCGCAGACATCATCGTGCACAGCGCCACGAAGTTCCTCGGCGGTCACGGCGCCGTCATCGGCGGCATCGTCGTCGACGGCGGAAAATTCGAATGGTCGAAGAACGTCGAGAAGTTCCCGGGCCTCACCGAACCCGACCCGTCGTACCACGGTGCCAGCTACACGGCCGCCGTCGGGGACGGCATCGCGTACATCATCAAGGCGCGCGTGCAGCTGCTCCGCGACCTCGGTGCCGCGATCGCCCCGGCGAGCGCGTGGCAGCTCATCCAGGGCATCGAGACCCTCAGCCTCCGCGTAGAGCGCCACACCAAGAACGCCCAGGACGTCGCGGAGTGGCTCGAGAACCACGCCGACATCGCCTCGGTGAACTACGCCGGACTGCCGTCGAGCCCCTGGTATGCCGCCGCCAACAAGTACGCCCCGCAGGGCGTCGGCGCCGTGCTGTCGTTCGAACTCAAGGGCGGGGTCGACGCCGGCCGCGCCCTCGTCGACAACCTGGAACTGTTCAGCCACCTCGCCAACATCGGCGACGTACGGTCGCTGGTCATCCACCCGGCGTCGACCACGCACGCCCAACTCACCCCGGAGCAGCAGCTCACCGCAGGCGTCACCCCCGGGCTGGTGCGTCTGTCCGTCGGTATCGAGAACATCAACGATCTCAAGGCCGACCTCGAGATCGGCTTCGCCGCGGCCCGAGCGGTCGTTGCCGCGTCGCGCGCCAACGCCTAAGCACCCCTCCACGAAAACGACGGAGATTCCACCCCTCACCGGGTGCTCGCTGGCCATTCCGGGCCCGCGGCGGGGAATCTCCGTCGAATTCGTTGGCGTCGGCGTCACAAACGCGCGGCGCCTTCGTCCGCCCGGCAGAATGGGCGTATGGAATGGCAAACCGCGGCTGACACGGTCCCGTCGAGCTTCATCACCGAAGCCCAGGCGCGATCGCTCCTCGGCAAGCCTCCGGCCACGGGCGCCTGGCGGGATGGCGACCCGGTCGGCCACCGGGAGTTCATCGACGTCGGCCCACTGAAGTTCGAGTCCGGACGCAGCCTGGGTGCCGTGCGTATCGCCTACGAGACCTGGGGCAGACTCTCGCCCTCGGGCGACAACGCGGTGCTCGTGCTGCACGCCCTCACCGGCGACAGCCACGTCGTCGGAGCGTCCGGGCCCGGCCACAAGACCGCCGGGTGGTGGGGCGGGGTCGTCGGGCCCGGCCTGGCCATCGACACCGACCGCTGGTTCGTCGTCGCGCCGAACATGCTCGGCGGCTGCCAGGGCAGCACCGGACCGGCCTCTCTCGCGCCCGACGCGTCCGAGTGGGGCACCCGCTTCCCGTACCTGACCATCCGCGACCAGGTCGCCGCGCAGATCGCGTTCGCCGATCGGCTCGGCATCGACCGCTGGGCCGCCGTCGTCGGCGGCTCCATGGGCGGGATGCACGCCCTCGAGTGGGCCGTCGAGAAGCCGTCACGGGTCGAACGCCTCGCCATCCTCGCCGCGCCACCGGTGACGAGCGCCGACCAGATCGCACTCAACTCCGTTCAGATCGAGGCGATCCGCACCGACCCGCTGTTCCGCTCCGGCGAGTACTACGACGCGGACGATGGCGACGGTCCCACCAGGGGCCTCGCCCTGGCCCGGCGGATGGCGCTGCTGAACTACCGCAGCCCCACCGAGCTCAACCTGAGGTTCGAGCGCGGCTGGCAGAGCGAGATCAGCCCGCTCGGCGCCGGCGGGCGGTTCGCCGTGGAGTCCTACCTCGACTTCCACGGCAACAAGTTCACCCGGCGCTTCGACGCGAACACCTACATCGCCCTGGTCGAGGCGATGAATTCGCACGATGTGGGACGAGGACGCGGCGGCGTCGCATCCGCGCTGGCCAGGGTCACCGCCCGAACGCTGGTTCTCGGCATCGACAGCGACCGGCTGTTTCCGGTCGACGGCCAGCGCACGATCGCGGCCCACCTGCCGAACAACATCGACGGGCGCGACCCCGTCGTGCTCGAATCCACCTACGGCCACGACGGATTCCTGATCGAGAACGACGCCGTCGGCGCGCACCTGGCCCGGCTTCTGCGCTGAGCCGGCACCCGCGCCGGGGTTGACACCCTCCCGGTTCGGGGGAAACCTGAACCTCGTCGGGGCGACCTTCCGGGAGGATGCATGAAGCCGGCATCCGTCGTGATACTCATTCTGGGCACAGTTCTGGCCTTCGTCGGCCTGGGAGTGCTCTCGGGCGGCATCGCCCTCGCCTGGGTCAATGCGCAGCAGGCTAATGGGTTCATCGAAACCCCCGCACGCACCTTCTCCGTTCAGTCGTACGCCCTCACCTCGCCGCCGACCGGTACCTGTCCGGCGTGCACCACACCGAGCTGCGGGACCGGAGCTTCACCCCGTTCCGGGCCGAGTACCGGGATGTGCCAGGGGCGACCGCGCCGGCTCCGCCTCGCGACCAGCCCATCTGGACACAATCCGCATCCGGGCCGGGTCAACAGCAGATCAGCTGGGACATCCGCAGCGGTGACTGGGCGGTCGTCGTGATGAACTCGGATGCGAGCCCCCGGGTCGCCGCCTCCATCGTCGCCGGCGTTCGGTCCGGCCTGTTCGGCCCACTGGCCATCGGCCTGCTCGCGGGCGGAGGCTTCCTCCTCCTGCTTGGAGTGGCACTGGTCGTGGTGGGCGTGATCGGGATGGGCCGCTCCATTACCCCGCTCGGCCCGCGCGATGCCGTCGGCCCAGGGCTCGCCCCAGTGCCCGGCCCCGGGCGGGAGGCCGCGAGCGAGGAACGCCCCTACCCCGCCCGCCTGACCGGGGAGCTGGACCCCCAGCTGTCGAACTGGATGTGGCTGGTCAAATGGTTCCTCGCGATCCCTCACGTCGTCGTGCTGGCCTTCCTCTGGTTGGCCTTCGTCGTGGCGACGATTGTCGCGTGGTTCGCGATCCTCTTCACCGCGAAGTACCCGGCGTCGATCTTCGCGTTCAACGTCGGCGTGCTGCGCTGGAACTGGCGAGTGGCGTTCTACGCCTACTCCGCGCTTGGCACCGACCGGTACCCACCGTTCACGCTCTCGTCGGGCGATTACCCGGCCGACGTCGACGTCGACTACCCGGAGCGCCTGTCGCGCGGGCTGGTGCTGGTCAAGTCGTGGTTGCTCGCCATCCCCCACCTGCTGATCGTCGCCGCGTTCACCGGCGCCGCGTGGGCCTGGCGCCCGCGTTCCAACGACTTCAGGTCGGGCGTCGTCAGCGCCGGCACCGATTTCGGCACCGGGCCCGGCATCTCCCTGCTCGGGCTGCTGGTTCTGGTCGCCGCCGTCATCCTGCTCATCACCGGGCGTTACCGGCGGGCGCTGTTCGACCTCATCATGGGGCTCAACCGGTGGGCATTCCGGGTGGTCGCCCACGCCGCGCTGATGCGGGACGAGTACCCGCCGTTCCGACTTGACCAGGGCGGCGCCGATCCGAGCGACGGGGCCGTGCCCAGGCCATGACCCCAGCCCTGCGGAAGACGTCGGGAACGGCGCCCACGCTCCGCGACGAGTCAGCCCTCCTCGGCCGCTGGGTCGTCTGGGTGGCCGTTGGCGAGAGCCTGGGGTTCCTCGCCCCGGCCCTGGCCTGGCTGTCGGCCACGCTGCTGAACCCGGCAGCGACGGTGCCGGCCCTCGTCGCGGCCGGGGCCGCGGAGGGGGCGTTGCTCGGCTGGGCGCAGGCCCGCGTGCTGAAACGAAGGATCCCGGCGCTCTCCGCGCCCAGATGGATTGGCGGCACGGCGCTCGCCGCGTCGCTCGCCTGGCTGATCGGCGAGCTGGCGGGCGAAAACCCCTCCGTCTGGCAGGCGTGGCCAGTCGGTGCCCAGATCGGTGTCGGCGTGCCGGCCGGGGCCCTGCTGCTCTGTTCGGTCGGGTTCGCCCAGTGGCTGGAACTCCGTCGCCACCTGCCCCGGAGCGGCTGGTGGGTGGCGGGCAGCGCCGCAGCCTGGTGCCTGGGGCTGGCGGTATTCCTCGGCGTCGCGTCGCCGCTGTGGCAGCCGGGGCAGCCGCTGCCGCTCGTCATCATGATCGGGGTGCTGGCCGCTATCCTCATGGCCGTCAGCATGGCATTGGCGACCGGGCTGGTGCTGGTCCGGCTGCTTCGCCGGGCCGCCTGACCGCCGCATCCGGTCGAGGAATCCGGCCGGGCGGGTTGGCAACACTTGCCCGATCAGGGCGCCGGGGACCCCGTGGGCCAGATATGGTCTGTATACGACCCTCACGCGGACAACGACAGGCCATGATGCAACGGATCTTCACCGAGCGCGACCGTTTGCTGAAGGAACGCGACCGTTTGCTCCGCCGAACGGCCCGGGCGGCCGGCCTGGCCGGCTCAACCACGGCGCTTCTGTGCATGTTCGTCCCCGGCGGGCTGCGCGATGACGTGCTCGTGCCTGCGCTGCTCCTCCTGTTGGGCATGGCCGGCTGGCAGTACCTGCTCGGCCGCACCGGCGGCATCCGCTGGGTCGTGCTCATCACGCTCTTCGGGATCGGTCTCATCCTGCTCATCGGCTTCAATAGGCCGGCCGGAACGGGGCTGAATCTCGTCGAGGAGTCGGTGATCGCGGCCGTGGCCGCCGGCGCCCTGGCCTCGGTGGCCATGGTGCTCGTCGTCAGCCTGTCCCGGGTGGTGGCGCTCGGCTCGGTGCTCGGCTTCACACTCGCCAGCGTTGTCGCCGTCACGATATCGACCGGCGCGTCAATCATTCCCTTGGCCCTGACCCTCTCCGGCTGGTTCGGGACCACGCTCGGCGGCTGGTGGATGGGCCAGAGCATCCCGCGGGCGATGCAGCTCATCGCCGCCATCGGCCGCGCACACCGAGCCGAACGCGACGCGAGCGAGCTCGAGGCGCAGCGTAGGCAGGATGCCCGGCTGCTGCACGACACCGTACTGGCCACCCTCACCCTCCTCGCGCACTCCGGCGTCGGCGTGAACCCCGACGCGCTGCGCCAGCAGGCCGGGGACGATGCCAGGCTGCTGCGCCAGCTTCGCCTTGGCGGGCAGCCGACCCCCCGGTTCTCCGGCGTCTACACACTCGAACCGGCCACCGAATCGACGCTGGGCAACACCCTCGAATCGGTCAAGCAGCGCTTCGGCCGGATGGGCCTCGATGTGGACTGGCACGGCAGCGGACAAGTGCTGCTGCCCAGCACCGTGCTCGACTCCTTCCTGCTCGCCCTCGGCGAGTGCCTCGAGAACGTGCGCCGCCACTCCGGGGTGAACCGAGCCGATGTGACGATCACCGACGACGACACGACCGTCAGGGCGATGGTCACGGATGCCGGGATCGGCTTCGACCTGAACGGCGTTGGCTCCGGCAAACTCGGGTTCACCGAGTCGGTGGTGGCCCGCCTCCGGGATGTCGGCGGCAACGCCCGCCTGTTCTCATCGCCCGGTTCGGGGACGACGGTCGTACTGGAGGTACCCAAATGAGCCCCGCACACGCCCGCGAGAGTTCTGGCAGCATTGCCGACCTGGCCACGGACCCGGACCTGCGCCGGGTCACGGACAGCGACGAGCCGGGCACCGTGCGCCCCGAGGCCCGCCGGAGTGCACCCAGCCCCAGCCGGAGCGTCAAGGAAGCCGCCGCCGACCCGAACGGACTCGGCTCCCGGCATCTCGGTATCGGCCTCACATTCAGCGGCGGCGCCATCGCCGTGTTCCTGCTCTGGCGTTTCCTTGTGCAATGGCCGGACAACCCGAGCCCGCTTCCGGGCCTGGTCTCCTGGCTTCTCCTTGTAGCAGCAACGATCTTCGTCGTCGCCGTGGTGCACCGACTGTCGACGCGGATGCCGGGGTGGCTGTTCGCCGTCGTCCTGCTGGTCGGCGCGGTCATCGTCGTCGTCGACCTGGCCGGCACCGCCGGGCTCGCCGACGCGGGCATCCATCCAACGGCGGCGCCTGCGGTCGGGGCGGGTCTGGCCGCCCTTGTGTCCCTGCGCGAGTCCCGCGACGTGTTGATTCCGGCGGCGGTCCTCGCCGGGCTCATGTTGCTGGCCGTCCTGGTCGAGGACCGCAGTTCCCTCCTGAGCGTCGCCCCGGGGATCCTCACCATCAGCCTCGGCGTCATCCCGCCGGTGATCGGCGTGTTCATCGTGAGATCGTTTCGGCGGATGGTGGAGCTGGAACTCGACCTCGTCCTCGTGCAGAGCACGGTCTCCCAGCCGCGCTACGCGGTCGGCATGCTCGCCTCGGAGGAGCTGGCCCGCCTCGACCTGGACGCGGAGACGCTGCTGGACGATGTCGCCCAGGGCCGCACGGCGCTTCCCCTCGCTTCGGAGACATCGACCATTTCGGCTTCCCTCGCCACCCAGCTGCGCCTTCACCTCATCAACGGGCGAACCGAAACCTGGCTGCACCATGCCGTCACCGAGTCCGAGTTCCTCGGACGATCGGTCACCGTGCGCGACCCGGACGGCCTCGCCGGGCTCCTCTCTCCCGCCCAGCGGGACGCGCTCCTGCTCACCATCTGGCTCCTGATCAGCGACACGGCCCGCGTCCCCGCCACCGTTTCCCTGACGCTCGGACCTATTTCGCCCACGAACGCCAGCGTTTCGCGAAAAAAGGTGAGATTCCCGATCGAATTGATAACGACCGGTGTGCCACGGCGCAGGGTAGACCCCGAGACGTGGCAAGCTATCCGGATAGTCGGCCCGCACGTCGATACCATTCGGGACGGAAGTCTCCGGGTGGACATCGAGTGCAGTGCGGACAATCCCGCGGACGCTTAGGGTTCCTAGGACTTCCGGGGGGTGCAACGGCAGTTGGAGGAAGCAGTGACGAACAGCAACGGACCCATCCGCTTAGCCCTGGTTGACGACCATAGGATGCTCCTCGGTGCGCTCACGGAGTGGATCCGTGGCGCGGCAGACGACATCGACATGGTGGCGGCCGTGACGACCTGGCCGGAGCTGCTCACGCACCCCGAGTTCCCCGTCGACGTCGTGCTTCTCGACCTCGACCTCAAAGACAACATCCCCGTGTCGCTCAAGATCTCGACGCTGAAGACCACCGGCGTGAAGACGGTGCTCATGAGCACGTACTCCGAACCCGCGCTGGTGCGCGAGGCCCTCGCGGCCGGCGCGCTGGGTTACCTCGTCAAGAGCGAGGAAGCCGGCATGATCGTCGAAGCGATCCGCGCGGCCTACAACAACGAGTCCTACATCTCGGCCGAGCTGGACCTGGCCCTCAATGCCGGCTCCGATGGCGACTCACCCCGGCTCAGCGCGCAGGAGCGCCGCGTGATGGCCCTCTACGGCGCCGGCGAGCCCGTGAAGGCGGTCGCCTATCAGCTCGGTATTTCCGAAGAAACCGCGAAATCGTACCTCAAACGCATCCGCGAGAAGTACCGCCTCGCCGGACACGACGTCGGGACGAAGGTTGCCCTGCGCAAGAGGGCAATCCGCGACGGCATCCTGCTGCAGACCGACTAACGCCGCACGCCAGCCGGCGACGCGTTCGCGGGCAGGGGCGTGCCCCCGGCCTTTGGTGGGGTGTCTAGTCTGTTACGCCCCGCGTGCGCGCGAGCGCGGCCTCGAGGCGTTCGACCTTGCCGGTCAGCTCGTCGGTGCGGCCAGAGCGAATGTCGGCCTTGAGCACGAGGGACACGCGCGGACCGAACGCGCCGACTGCCTCCGTGGCGGCCTTGACCACCGCGAACACCTCGTCCCACTCCCCCTCAATCGTCGTGAACATCGAATCGGTGTGGTTGGGCAGGCCGGATTCACGCACGACGCGTACCGCGGCGGCCACGGCGTCATGCACCGAGCCCTCCGCATCCTGGGCGCCGGACGGTGCCACGGAAAATGCGACCAACATGGTTTACTCCTGCGATTCGGGAAGGCGGCTGCGTTCGCCGGCCACGACTTCAGGATACTGGGCCGGGCCAGAGAACCGCGCCCGCCAGATTTCCCGCACCGCCCACCCGAGCAGAACGAACTCGAGCAGGTTCCGCACGGTGAGCAGCAGGACCATGGCGGGGTGGGCCACGAGGAGCCAGTCGTAGAGATAGGGGTAGATCAGCTGGGTCAGCGCCGCAATGACCGCGACAAGCACCGCCGGCACCCGCCACGTCGCCGGGCGCACGAGCAGTCCGACGATGACGGGCGCGGCGAGCCAGCCCATGAACTGCGGGGAGCCCACCTTGTTGAACGCGATCATCGCGCCGACCAGGGCGAGCAACAGCGGCGGAAACAGGCGGTCGATGTCGGCGCCGGCCCGCATCCCCAGCCAGCCGAGCAGCAGCACGACGGACGCGACGACGCCCAGCAGCGGCGTCATCAGCGCGATGGCCAGGTCGATGCCCTGACCGGTCACCTGGAAGGTGAGGATGTCGTGGTCGTAATAGAGGTAGCTGCCAGGGACGCGGAAGGCCGCCTGCCACATCCACACGATGCCCACCGGTGATTCGATCTGGATACCGCGGGACGTTTGCTCTGTGACGAAGCTGAACACGCGGGCACCGCTGCCCAGGAACAGCGCGACGATCACAATCACCGCGCTTGTTCCGACGGCGGTGCCAGCCACCCGCCACCGCCGCTTCGACACGATGAACAGGGCGGCGATCGCTGCGGCGGGCCACACCTTCACCCAGGTCGCGATCGTGAGTAGGGCCGTCGACCAGAGCGGCCTGGAGGCAAGCAGGATGAGCGCCGAGATGACGATCGAGACGCTGACGGCGTCGATTCGCGCCAGCGCGATGGGTCCGAGCAGGATCAAAAAACCGAGCCACCACCAGGCGGCGCGCGTCGTGGCGCGTCCGCGGCGCCCGAGGAGCACGGCGAACGCGGCCGCATCAAGCAGCGTGACCAGGCCGAGCCAGGTGGCGGCGTACCAGGCCGGACCGAATGCAAAGGCGAGAATGACCGGCACGAGCGCGAGTATCGGGTACACGAACGGGGTGTCGATGCCGACGCGGGAACCCCCGGATGCCGCCGCCTCGGCCCAGGCCCGGTATACGAGGTCCACGTCGCCGAGCGGCCAGCCGGGGGCGAGGAAGCACCCCACGATGAGCACCGCGTGTGCGACACCGAATCCCGCCCAGAGCGCGGTCTTCTCGGTGCGGGTGCGCGGCTCCGCCCGCCGGATGGCGGCGGGCGTCTCGGCGGCGTCAGGCGCCAGCACTGTCGCCTGACCCGTGGGCGCAAAGCAGCTCCGCGATCGCCGCGGGGACGGCCTCCGCCACGTCCAGGGCGGCGATCGGCCAGCCGGCCGAGGCCCGGCCGGCGGCCAG